>CAZKGX010000037.1:0-6641 GCA_964552645.1 uncultured Candidatus Saccharibacteria bacterium | reverse complement strand
TCAAGCTACCATTGACCGTATTAACACCTTAGCCAAGGTATACAGCGGAGGAAGTACTGCTACTCCAACTCCAACCACCAAACCAACCACCACTAAATACACCTTCACCCGCACCTTGAAACTCGGCCAAACCGGCACTGACGTTAAACAACTCCAAATCTTCCTTAACAATCAAGGATTCACCATTTCAACCTCAGGTGCTGGTTCTAAAGGCAATGAATCCACCTACTTTGGTCCTGCTACCTACAAAGCCCTCATGAAGTTCCAACTTGCTAACCGCAAGACCATCCTTGACCCATACGGCTATACCATAGCTACTGGCTTCTTTGGACCTGCTACCTTAAAGGTGGTGAATCAGATGGGGAGGTAGGGAAGTCCAATGTTTTTCTAGTAAGATTTCCACCCCGAAAACCTTAATTCTCTGGTAGAATGCCTAGGTGAATAATAAAGCACCGTTGTGCAGATCTAAAAGGTCAGCAATAAAGCCCATGCATGTATGGACTTTCATTGCCGTATTTCTCTCTGTCTTTATTTTTTCTCAAAATGCACAGGCGGGCGCTGTGGTGGGTTCTACGCAGACAGGAGAAGCTGGCCCAGCTGCAAATTCCCTTAACGACGGATTAGTAGGTTATTGGACATTCAATAACCAGGATATTGTGAATGGCTTGATGCTTGATAAGAGTGGAAAGGGCAATAATGGCAACTTTGCAAACATCGCAACATCCACTTTCTATGTGTCGGGCAAATTGGGGCAAGCCGGCAGGTTTGATGGCGGCAATGATATTGTAACAATGCCGCAACTTCCAACCGGTACAGGTCCATTTTCTATTAGTGCATGGATAAAGATCGAAGACCTCTCGGGGAAAAGCTTTAACAATGGTGTTGCTATAATTTCGCATTTTAATAATGATGCAGCGGGTGATTTTGCCCTCAGTATAACCTCGGGATATGCGGTTTCATTCCTTAATAATAGGACAGGTGGGAATGACCCAACGGGAGAGAGTGAAACAAGTGCCAATACTATAACCAGAAATAAATGGACCCACATTGTGGCGACGTGGGATGGAAGTGTAAATAAAATATACGTTGACAGTCTAAGTAAATCTTTCTCTTCTTCTGCCTGGGGTGATTGGGGTACCGAGAGTAATTTGGGTAGGCTAGCAAACCTTTCAAGCTATTTTTATCGTGGTGCCATGGATGATGTCCGTGTATACAACCGCGCACTCTCTGCAACGGAGGTTCACAGTCTCTATATGCAAGGTCAAGCTAATCTTGGAGCAACACAAAATCCTCGTCCGAACGCCGAAACCATAGATTCCGGTTTGGTCGGCTATTGGACATTCAACAATCAAGATATGTTGAATGGTAAGGCATTAGATAAAAGTGGTAATGGAAACACCGGTTCTCTGGTAAACATTGCAACGTCTACATTTTATACTCAAGGTAGATCAGGACAGGCATTTAGGTTTGACGGAACAGATGATCGTTTCAATATGGGAGACATGACTATTCTGGAAGGAGCCTCGAATGCTACGTGGTCATTTTGGATTAAACCCGAAGCTCCAGTAACAAGTGAGCGCATAGTACTTGCAAAATGGAATAGTAATTCAAGCGAAACATCTTTCTTGATCACCACAGGAAACGGTGCGGGAAATAAAATTCAGGTATACATTAGCGCACTTGGCACCGCAGGTTTTACTTCTAGTGCTGTTCTCGCAACAAATAAATGGACTCATGTTGTTATTGCTTTCGATGGTTCACAAGGTACTAATGCAGGACGTCTCGTAATATATATTGATGGTACAGCAAGAGCTATGGGCTTCGCGGGTACTATTCCAAGTAGTCTTACCGCCACTGCAAGTAATATGAATCTGGGGGGTTATTCTAATGGAGGAAGCAATCTACCTTACATCAAGGCTACTATAGATGAGTTACGCGTCTATAATCGAACGCTCTCAGCCGCTGAGGCAAAGACTGTTTATATGCAAGGCCAAACAACCTTGGCTGCAACCCAAAATCCTCGCGCCAGCGCAACCACACTTGATTCTGGTCTTGTTGGCTACTGGTCATTCAATAATCAGGACATGGTCAATGGTGCAGTGCGCGATAAAAGCGGGACTGGCAATACTGCCAATCTCGTCAACATCGCTACTTCGACGTTCTATACACAGGGCAAAATGGGGCAGGGCTTTAAATTCGACAATAATGATGATCAGGTCAAAGTGAATGCGGCTTCGTCTATTAATAACCTCTCTGCTGTGACGTATTCAATCTGGGTGAAGGCGCGTAGTACTGGTGGGGCGGCAGCAGGACGTCTTTTTGATAAGAATCAAATTATTTTCGGATTGAGCGGTCAGGCTTTGGGGTTGGACGTTGTCTTTAGTGGAGGAACCAACTTGCGCAGGTATGCAGCAGCAAGCACCTTCACGCTTAATAAATGGACACATTGGGTTGTTACGTGGGATGGTTCAAATAGTGCAAGCGGCGTACATATCTATAGGAATGGTGTTGAAACATCCTATGCGGCTCTCGATAGAGATGGCGTAGGTTCAAAGAGCTCAGATTCAGGGAGCAACCTCTTTATTGGTAATTCATCAGCTGCAAGCAGGTGTACTGACGGTATTTTAGATGAGGCACGCATATACAATAGAGTTCTCACGCTTCCGGAAATTAAACAACTGTATCTGCAAGGTATATAATATGGTGACGATAATACAGTTCGGTACATTTAAATTTGCACGATCTTACTGCTATGCAGAAGCATACTAACTATTATATTCTCGCTGCCCTTATTCTCTTGTCGGGTCTTCTTTCTTATGCATTCTCCTCTATTAGTTCAGGGCTTAATTTTGCCGTTGGCGCTCCGCGTATAAACGTCGCTCAAGCTGCGTCATTCATTACAAATGGCCTCGTAGCGCATTATGAATTTGAAGAAGGCACAGGTCTTACGGTCGCTGATACGAGTGGAAATGGTAATACCGGCACCCTTAAAACCGTCGGTTGGACAGTGGGTAAGGTAGGAAATGGAGCCCTGAGCTTTGATGGGGTAGCGTCACATTATGTACAGATTGCTGCCACCGGTTCATTAAATATAACTGGTGCTGTGACAGTCAGTGCCTGGGTTAATCCTGCTACTACGCCGGCAACTGCGACTACAATCTTCTCAAAGGGTGCTGCCAACAATCTCGCTGCAGCCGAGCATTACATTCTCAAAACATCGACAAGTGGAAAGCTCTCCTTTGAAGTTTCAAATGGCACAGCGGTGTTGTCTGCTGGTGTTTCTCCTGGCGTGATTCCACAAGCAAATACCTGGTATCACGTGGTTGGTGTCTACAATGGTACAGACACAGTCAGTCTCTATATCAATGGCGCATTGAGCGCGACTGGAGTGAAAGCTGGTTTTGGCACTTTAAATCCAACACCAAACTCATTCATTGGTATTGGTTCAGATAATGCCCTGCGTCCATGGAATGGCGTGATTGATGAGGTGGCTCTCTATAACAGAGATCTTTCTGCTGCAGAGGTGCAGCAACTATACGCTTACACACAGGGTGCCGCGGCTCCAAGCCCTTCTCCATCTCAGAGTCCAGATCCAGGTACACCACCTTCGCCATCACCATCTCCTTCTTCGAGCCCTGCAGCACAGACGGTGTCGACGTACTATATTGATTTTCAGAATGGAAATGATGCAAATGATGGTGCGAGCATGAATACGCCATGGAAGCATGCTCCTGGCGACAACAATGCTACGGGAAATGCGGCGGCGGCAGTGTTGGCACCTGGAAACACTGTTATTTTTAAGGGTGGCACGGTCTATGTTGGTCAGGTCAATATTCAGCAAAGTGGCACCGCCAACAATCCTATTACCTATAGAGGGAATACGACCACTGGTTCGTGGGGTTCAGGCAAAGCCCTCTTCGATCTTCAAAATTCCTACTACCATGCATTTTATGCCATTGCGGATAATTATGTGACTATCGAAAACATTGATATGTATGGGGCTCGAAATGTCACATCGACGGCTTTGGTTCCAGGGGGCTCATGTCCTGCCGGCCAAACTAAAATTAATAGAAATGGGAGTGATATTTGTACTATCTATACCGGTACGGGCGGTGTTTACGATAGAGGATTTATCATGATACGAGGCGGTGATAATTGGATTATACGTGATGTTATTATCCATGAGACGCAACACTACACCGATAGATGTGCAAAGGCGCCAGAGAGCGACACTGATGCATCAACCGATGCTTCTGTGCCTGCTGATCAGTCTGGTATCAATCTTTATGGTACAGCGTCTGTGCCTGTCACGAATGTGCTCATTGATAATGTCGAGATATTTGCAACAGGGCGTGATTTGATTGACCTTTTCCATAGTTCCAATATCACCATTAGCAATTCTGATTTTGGTGGTATCAATAGAGGTGCGAAAACCGGTTATTTTGCCGTCGCTATGCGTATAGCGGGTAGCTCTTCAAATATTCGCATTACACAAAATAGAATGCACGATGGCTGGCAGTACGAAGGTGATGAGGATCAGATTCGTTGTCATGCAGGTGATTGGATTCACCTCTATGGAAATGCCGATGGAACACTGCAGCCGGCAAGCGATCCGCACAACATTGTTATTGATAAAAATTTCCTTTATAACGATAAGGTCTTTTCATACACTCATGGTACAGCGAACTCATTCTCTGAAGATGATGTCTATGATGTGACGTGGCGCAACAATGTCATTGTTAATCCGCATCACATGGGCATTAAAACATCCCAGGTTGTGAACTTCTCATTTTATAACAATACCATTGTGGTCTATGATCCAGCTGCAACTGGTGGTGTGAATCCTCTTTATATAGGTACCAATACCTTTGCAAATCCAAATATTAAAATAAAGAATAATATTCTTGCTCGTATTGGCACCACAAGTTCCGTCACGCCAATCTATCACTATGGTCCATCCAGCCCATTGGAAAGCGACAATAATATTTACTATTCACAGAAAGCAGGGAATGATGCGGTAAAAAAAGCGTCGACGGGCTATACCCTTACAGAATGGCAGCAATTTTCTGGACTCGATCAGAATTCAAGTGTACAAGATCCAAAACTTGTGAATATTCCAAGCAGTGCTGCAAATTCTTCTCTGGGTGATTACCGCATCTCAGCGCTTTCGATAGATGCTATTGGTCGCGGTCAAAATCTTGCCGCTCTGTTTACTGATGATAAGGATAATCAGAGTCGAGGGTCTTCTTGGGATATAGGCGCATATAAATTTACAGGCCAGAGTCAGGCTGGTGGCGGTTCAAGCTCTGCAGTCGCCGAGATTATGCGATTTAGCGAAACACAAAATAGCACTCTCTCTGGCAGAACAAGGACAATTACCCTTACAAAAGACGTTCCTGTGGGGGATCAGGTGGCTATGTTAATTGGTTGGGAAGCACCATCTTCTATTGCCATTACCGCTATTACCGATAGCGTTGGCAATACATGGACAGTGCAGGGAACACAAATAAATAGCAGTGTGCATCAGCAGGCTCTTATTTCAACGTACCTCACGCATGCATTACGAATAGGAGACACTATAAGTGTTACGTGGTCAGGAACGAGTAGTATGCCTCGTTTCGCAGGTGCATTGATTGGTATAAAAGGTCGTCGCAGTTCAAATATACCAAGTACGGTTGTCATCAATCATGGTTATGGTCTTAATGTTAGTCTGCCCGGAAGTACGACCGGATCTAATATGGTGATTGTTGGAATTATGCAGACACAGCAGCCTACGATCTATTCAAATTCAAATTGGACACAGATTGGTGCGGCTGATAATTTTGGTCAATCATCGTCGACCGTTGGTCTTACTAATTCATACCTTTATATGAATGCTGCGAATACGGCTACCTATAATCCTGGAGGTGTTTTGAATCAAGCGCAAATTTGGCAGGGGATTTGGGTTGCTTTCAGTCCTGCTGACGGTAGCGTGCCACCGCCTTCACCATCCCCATCAACTCCTCCACCTTCAACCCCCGACACCACCGCCCCTGTCACCAGCGGTATCTTAGCTTCATCCCTCACTTCATCTGGAGCTACTATTACATGGAATACCAATGAAGGAGCCACTACACAGGTAGAATACGGTCTCACCACCGCATATGGTAACAAAACAGCCTTAAACAGCAGCTATACCACTTCCCATACCCAAGCACTCACTAATCTTAGTGCCAATACTCTCTATCACTACCGTGTCCTCTCTATTGATCAAGCAGGGAATGTCACCGTATCTACAGATCAGACCTTTGCTACCGCCTCTGTTACTGTGGTACCTCCAACCAACACTGGCGGTAGTGGTGCAACCGGCGGCACCCCAGCTGGGGGCGGTGGTGCAGCTCCATCAACCCCAAGCACGCCAACAACACCAAGTGCTCCATCGGTACCGAATACACCATCTACTCCATCAACCACCACCTCTCCAACCACGACCTCTCCATTTAACCGCCCACTCTCAATCGGTACGAGTGGTACTGATGTAAAGGAACTCCAGAAGCTCCTTAACACCAGTGGCTACGCAGTCTCTGCTTCTGGTGCAGGTGCACCAGGCAATGAATCCACCTACTTTGGTCCTGCTACAGAAGCAGCCTTGAAACGCTTCC
>CAZKGX010000036.1:912-6860 GCA_964552645.1 uncultured Candidatus Saccharibacteria bacterium | reverse complement strand
CCCTTATCCAGAGAGCAAGGGATTTCCCGCACAAGGCCCCTCATTTCCTTGATGGGATCCAAGCGTTACTTGATGAGATAGATACACCATGGAGTACACCGATTGGTTTTGCTGCTACACCGGCCAAGATCTTCGTTCCTCTCTACTTAATGACACCAGCAGATCTAGGGGTTCGAGAAGGGAGGATTAGATACGGAGAATTCATGGGTCTCGCGAAAAAATTCAACCTCACTTGTGTCCCCATACCGGACAGTCTACAAGGACGCACGTATAGCATCCTTCAGCTACGACGAGCTCTCGACCTAGAACCTAATACAGTGTTCGCCACCTGGAATGAACATTGTAGGTTCGAATGCGTAGTGGTTTCAGATGGAGGATCGTTGCGTATCAGGAGGCTTGATGACTTCGTTTTTGATCAGGAAAAATGCCTCTTTGGCAGAGAGTACGTACCGCTGTGCCTCACCTGAAGAAGGATCTTACACCTACCCCCGACCGAAAGGTTGGGGGTATTCTTTATCTCAACCAACAAAACAAGAGACACTTCAAATCTCGCCCATTTTCTGCTA
Source organism: uncultured Candidatus Saccharibacteria bacterium (assembly GCA_964552645.1). Classification (GTDB taxonomy): domain Bacteria; phylum Patescibacteriota; class Minisyncoccia; order Phycocordibacterales; family CAZKGX01; genus CAZKGX01. The sequence continues at coordinate 6,294 of CAZKGX010000036.1, read as the reverse complement.
CTATCTTCCCATGGACGCGCCCAAGCCACTTGCCAATCCGGCCAATATTCCGACCAAGCTTCTTTCGCCCTACAATCCGCAGGAGACGGAGCCACGCATATACAAGCTCTGGGAAGAGAGCGGTTTTTTTGCTCCTGAAGCCTCAGTAAAGGCAGGGCTTATAGCCCCCGATGCCCCTTCCTATACTATTATTATGCCGCCGCCAAATGTGACCGGTATTTTGCATATGGGCCATGCTCTTATGCTCACCATTGAGGACATTCTTATTCGCCATAAGCGCCTCCATGGATTCCGCACATTGTATCTACCTGGCACTGATCACGCCGCCATTGCCACACAAGCACGCGTAGAAAAAGATATCTATAAAGCAGAGAATAAGACCCGCCATGACCTTGGTCGCGATGAATTTTTGAAGCGTGTTGATGCATTTGCCCATGCAAGTCATGACACGATCGTATCGCAAATACGAGTGATGGGCGCATCGTGTGATTGGTCGCGCGAAGCCTTTACCCTCGATGAAAAACGCAGCCGCGCCGTGCGCACCATGTTCAAGCGTCTCTATGACGATGGCCTCATCTATCAAGGTGATCGCATTGTGAATTGGGATCCAAAAGGTCAGACCACTATTTCTGATGATGAGATTGTCTATGAAGAGGAAAAGACCACGTTTTATTATATAAAATACGGACCATTTACTATTGGTACGGCTCGCCCTGAAACAAAATTCGGCGACAAATATGTAGTCATGCATCCTGACGATGCCCGCTACACCACCTACAAGCATGGGCAGAAAATCGAAGTTGAATGGCTTGGCGAAACTCCGATTACTGCCACCGTTATCAAAGACGAATCTATCGATATGGCCTTTGGTACAGGTGTTATGACCATTACGCCATGGCATAGTACCGCTGACTTTGAAATTGCCGAACGCCATAAGCTTGACCGCGAGCAGATTATCGACAAATACGGCAAGCTCCTCCCCATTGCCGGCCCCGCTTTTGCAGGCATGAAAATCAAAGACGCTCGCCCAAAGATCGTCGAGCTTTTGCGTGCCAAGGGTTTGCTTGTGAAAGAAGAGCCGTATACCCACAACATAGCCACCGCAGAGCGCACAGGTGGCATGGTCGAACCGCAAATCATGAAGCAATGGTTTGTGGCAGTCAATAAGCCTTTTACTTTCAAAAACATCGCCGGCCCATCGATTGCAGGTGTCAAAGACGGCGCTTCGGTGACCTTCAAAGAAATTATGCGCCGCACTGTTGAAAGCGGCCAGATAAAAATTGTCCCTGAGCATTTTTCAAAAACCTATTTCCATTGGATCGACAAACTCAATGACTGGTGCATTAGCCGACAGATCTGGTACGGCCATCGCATACCGGTATGGTATAAAGGCGATGTTGGAAATCAAGAAATGATATGTGCTATTGAGGCACCGGAAGGAAAGGATTATACCCAAGATCCTGATACACTCGATACATGGTTCTCTTCTGCGCTCTGGACCTTCTCTACCCTCGGCTGGCCTGACGCTATTGACCCTGCTACTGGTCTCCCACGTGCCGGCAGCGACCTTGTCCTCTATCATCCGACCGATGTCCTTGAGACTGGCTATGAAATTCTCTTCTTCTGGGTAGCGCGCATGATTCTTATGACCGGTTATGCTCTCGGCACCATTCCATTTAATACTATTTACCTGCACGGCACCGTGCGTGATGCACAGGGTCGCAAAATGTCAAAATCGCTTGGCAATGGCATTGATCCTATTGATATTGCAAAGAAATTCGGCACCGATGCTGGCCGCATGGCCCTTATCGTGGGCAATACCCCCGGCATGGATAGCAAAATCTCAGAAGAAAAAGTGCGCGGGTATAAGAATTTTGCCAATAAACTTTGGAATATCACTCGCTTTGTTCTTGAGTCTACCTATACGGTGAAGCACGACGCTGCATTTACGGCCTGGACCGACGTCGATGCTGTATTGAAAAAAGAATTTGACGATATGATTGCCGATACCACCAAGGATATCAATGAATATCGCATCTACATGGCGGCCGAAAAGCTCTATCAATATATCTGGCACCGTTTTGCTGACATTATTATCGAAGAAAGCAAGGCCATTATAAAAAATGGCGGCGATGGAGCGCTCTCGCGTTCACAATTACTCCTTTCCATTCTGCTTGGCATCATTAAAGCCCTTCATCCATTCATGCCATTTGTCACTGAAGAATTGTGGCAGACACTTCGTGAAGGTCGTCCTGAAATCAAAGCTGCGACAAGACCATTCCTTATGGTCGAACAGGGAAAGTAAGAGGTACACAATGAGAAAGGGCATAAGGGCATAGTGGCGTGGTAATTTTTTCCTCCCCTATACCTACTTTTTACCTTTTCCTTTTTACCTTTTACCTTACAATTGTCATATGTCTACTTCTGCAGTTCTTTGGGGTATTGTGGGTGGCATTTTGCCTGCACTCATTTGGCTCCAGTTCTGGCTCAAAGAAGATGAGCATCCGGAGCCGCGTCGGCGTATCATCGCAACGTTTTTGGCCGGTATGATAGCGGTGCCTTTTGTTATCCCCTTCCAGCTTGTATCGAAAGATTATTTAAGCGGTGTATGGCTGGTTATCGCTTGGGTAATGGTTGAGGAGTTTTTCAAATTGGTGGCAGCGTGGCTTGGCGGCTTGCGCACACGCGACGATGATGAGCCTATCGATCCAGTTATCTACCTCATGACGGCCGCCCTTGGTTTTGCGGCGGTAGAGAATACCCTTTTCCTGCTTGATCCGCTTTCAAGTGGCCAGATTTTACACTCTGTCATTACAGGAAATATGCGCTTTATTGGCACCACCTTGCTGCACCTTGTTTCTTCAGCCACTATCGGCGTAGGGCTTGGTTTGGCTTTTTTCCGTGGACACAAATCCCGCATTTGGCATGGCCTCGCCGGCTTCATTGTCGCTTGTGCTTTGCACGCCGGTTTTAACTTGGCTATAATGAATTCGTCAGATGATAGAGCGTTTATAGTTTTCTACGCTGTGTGGATTGCTATTATTATTCTGGCTCTTTTATTTGAGAAAATTAAGCGCGCCGGCGCATCAGATCCGCGAAATCTTGATCCTGATGAGCTTATCAATCCCCTTCCGTAGGCGTACCCTCATTCCTGGAGCATTATTAACGTTATATTTAGTTATTATTTATACATACCATGTCAAAAGACAAGCGTTCATTTTTTGAGAGATTGACCGGCGCTGTGGCGGTCGAAGACGAAATGGAGGAGCAGGAAGAGCAACTTCCTAGCCGCACCCTGTCTTTGGCAAAGTCAGGCAAAGAAGGCCGTGGCAGCAAGCGCAGCGTCAATACGCCTGCATCAGCGGCCCCTGTCGCTTCATTCAATGAAGCTGGCGAAGCCGAGGCTGAGCTCACCGTCGATGTCTATCAAACACCGAGCGACCTCTATATTCAGACCATGATTGCTGGCGTTAAATCAGAGGACCTTGATATTTCTATTAGCCGCGAAACAGTTACTATCAAGGGTAAGCGTGGCACCGAATCTACCGTCAATGAAGAAAATTACTTTGTTCGCGAGCTCTATTGGGGCGCTTTCTCTCGCACTATTGTCCTCCCTCAAGAAATTGAAGTCGAAGAAGCTGAAGCGACCGAGAAAAATGGTCTTTTGACTATCAAATTGCCAAAAATCGACAAAGATCGTCAGACAAAGTTGCGCGTCCGCTCTGTATAGTCACTGGATAGTAAGCGCGCTTCTTCTTCCCTATCAACAGAATGCAAAATAAAATCGCCGAGTTGGCGATTTTATTTTATGTGCAGGGAGAATCCTGCGAGAGAAAATGGGACCAAGATATGAGCCGAGTGTGTCTTTATCGGCGCTTTTTCTTTGTGGTCTTCTTTTTCTTTGTTGAGCGCTTTGCTGTCTTCTTTTTCTTCATGGAACAAAATGTGCGCTATGAGTAAATGCGTCACACACCTTCGACTGCAATGCATTTCTTTGCGAGAGATGCAGGTGCGCGAGCGATCGCTTCTCTATTATGGACTCATTCTCGGCAATATCAATATGTGGAAAACTTTTTATGAAGAATGCGTGAAGAAAAAATGAAATAATTTTAAAAAATAAATTATCGATTGAGAAACGTGACGGTCAATTGGAGAACGGTTGCAAATGAGACCCATGCAAAATACGGCAGATTGATATATGTGACCCAACGAGCATGCGGCCAAATAGCAATGAGCGCCCAAGCAAGCGTAATGAGCACAAGGAGAATATCGAGCGCAGCCAAATAATTATTCTTGAGGCCAAACTGAAGCGGCGTAAAAATGACGTTGAATATCAGATTGAGCACAAAGGGCAATGCGACCATCCACGGTATGCGGCCTTTTATGAAAAGATATGCGACATAACCATACGATACTGCTATGAGTGTATAGAGCACACTCCATACAGGGCCGAAAAGCCACGATGGTGGAGCCCATGATGGTTTGATGAGGGTGCTATACCAAGAGTATGAAGGGCTAAGAGGTGCTTGAGGGTTCATGGTGCCGAGGGCCAGGATCGAACTGGCGACCTATTCCTCTTCAGGGAAGCGCTCTACCAACTGAGCTACCTCGGCATATTATTTTATTCTACTGTACTTTAGCTGTTCTCTATGATCCTGGAGCCTGAGCTACCAAAACAGCTACCTCGGCATATTCTCGGCAGATTATTGTGAAGTGCTTGTATTGTAATTGTCGATCAAGTTCTTTATGACGCCGAAACCACCAGGCTGATTGACCCCGCCGCTGGCATCACGAAATACTCCTGCAGCGCCCTGACCATAGTCGAGCAGCTTGACTGTCGCATAAGAAGAACCTATTGTCAACAAGACGAATAAAACCCAATAAATGACACGCAGAATGTGCTGTGTGCGCTGCGAGCGGCGCAAATACGTCAGCATTTCATGGTTTTCCTGGGCCAAAGCATAGGTCTTTTCCAGGAGAGCTCGTTCTTCAGGTGCCATAGAAAAAGTATATCAGACCGAGGCCGATTATGGTAGAGTATACCGAGCATGCTTTTACTGGTGCAATTGGCACGAGTACGAGTGATGGTGTATGTCGCTGTAGTTAAATGGATATAACAATGCCGTCCTAAGGCGTTATTGCAGGTTCGATTCCTGCCAGCGACACTCGTTTCTATTGAGAAAAGACTAGAAAATACCAAGGGCACGCATAATAGCGGGCTGATCGAAACCAACGATCACTTCCCCTTCAATATCGATGACAGGTACGCCAAGGCCGCCGCTTTTATTGACCATTTCTTTGCGCTTCTCAAGGTCAGCAGCAACATTGTGTTCAGTATAGGTAATGTTGTGGTCAGCAAAAAATTGCTTTGCAATGCCGCAG
>CAZKGX010000036.1:571-902 GCA_964552645.1 uncultured Candidatus Saccharibacteria bacterium | reverse complement strand
ATACAGGTTGGTGTTGAATATATGGTGACTTTTTTCATATCGTTGTATATGGTTTTTATATAAATAAAAATACTGCGACAAACTTCTTCTCTCTGCGTCGGCATATTGTAGCATAGAGCACCCTATAAACGAAAGGCGGGCGCCAAAAGGCGCCCGTTCGGTACTGCAGATTGCGTTGTTTTTGGCGTCAAAGAACCTTGAAGTGCACAGGACCTCGCCTGCGACCGGTATGAACCGGCATGCGATGGCGATGCATGGTACTGTGCCTCCTGCCCATAGTCGAGGCACTCGTCTTCTTCGGAGGGATCTCCTCTCCGCGATCCAACTGATC
>CAZKGX010000036.1:0-561 GCA_964552645.1 uncultured Candidatus Saccharibacteria bacterium | reverse complement strand
TTGGCGAGCTGCATGAGGGAGGCAAACAAGTGCCATCGCGTTTTGGCGAGATTGAGAAGGAATCTCACAATCCCACCATTGAGCTGACAGACACCGTACCCCGACCTCCAGCCTGCCCTGATATATCCAGACCTTACCGCATCCAAAGTGAATCGATTCACAAAAGAAGAGGCGAAGGTTTCGATGTCTGTATGCCAAGGCCGTCGTAGTAGTGTGCGCCACGGTACACCAGACACATGGATTGTAATGGCGTGCACACGATAGCACGCACGCGGACGGATGCGCCACGGATCGCGCGGAGCCGGCTCGCTGGTCGGTTCAAAGACCATGTCGAGCCAGAATTGGTGTCCGTCGGATCTGAAGTGATACCGTACGGTAGTGCGTTTTCGGTGGTGCGACACCACCATGACATCATACAAAAAACCCTGCCAACAAGGGGGTTCTTGGAGCATAGTGACGAAGAGCTGTACGTACCACAACCTGTGGCACAAGGGCTGATGCGACACACATCAACATTTCTATTCTGATACTTCTCGGACAGAAAAGCAATAGCGATCAATA
>CAZKGX010000035.1:0-7118 GCA_964552645.1 uncultured Candidatus Saccharibacteria bacterium | reverse complement strand
GGTGGCGTCGAAGAAATCGGCCGCAATATGACCCTCGTCGAATACGGCGATGACATTATTGTTATGGATGCCGGTTTTCAATTCAAAGACGATAATACACCCGGCGTCGACTATATTTTGCCCAACACTTCATACCTTGAAGAGCGCAAACACAAAATAAAGGCTTTGATTATTACCCACGGTCACCTCGATCATATCGGTGGTCTGCCTTATATCATTGACCGCATTGGCAATCCGCCTATTTATACCCGCAATCTGACGGCCATTATGATTCAGAAGCGTCAGACTGAATTTCCTCACCTTCCTGCCCTCAATCTCAAAGTGGTTGAGAAAGAAGAGTCAGTGCGCATTGGTGCATTGAGTGTGGAATTCTTCTCTGTCACCCACACCATTCCTGATTCAATGGGTATCATTATCAAGACGCCCTACGGCAATATCGTCAATCCTGGCGACTTTAAGCTTGAACATGAAAATGGTGTGCCAAGTGAGCGCGAAGTGTCTGCCTATAAGCGCTTTGCCACTGAGCCGACGCTCTTCTTCATGACCGATTCGACCAACATCGAAAATCCTGGTTTCTCTACCCCTGAAAAAGAAGTGCATAAGGGTCTTGAGGCCATTATCAAGAGCATTAAGGGCCGCCTTATTATCGGTACCTTTGCCTCACAGCTCGAGCGCCTCATCAAAATCATCAATATCGCTGAATCATACGGCAAGAAAATCATTGTCGAAGGTCGCAGCATGAAGACCAACATTGAAATCGCTACTGCCGCTGGTCTCCTCACCGTCAAAAAAGACACCATCATTGATGCCGCTGAATCGGATAAATATCCGCCAGACCGCATTATTATTCTTTCTACTGGCGCACGAGGCGGCGAGCTTGCTGCCCTAATCCGCATCGAGAGCGAGCACAAGGCGAAGAGTTTGCTGCCCTTATGCGTATTGCTACCAAGTCGCATAAGCACATTCACCTGACCAATCGCGACACGGTCGTCCTTTCATCATCTATTATTCCAGGAAATGAAAAGACCGTGGAAAAGTTGAAGGACAATATTGCTCGCCATGGCGCCAAGATTGTCCATTATCGCACCTCTGATGTGTACATTCACTCAACCGGTCACGGCAATCGCGGCGAAATTGAATGGCTCCACCGTGCCATTAAGCCGAAATTCTTTATGCCCGTGCACGGCAATCATTATCGTATTCGCCTTCATGCCGAACTTGCTATGCAAGTCGGTATGCCAGAATCAAATGTCGTCGTGCCTGATGATGGCAGCATTATAGAAATTCAGGAAAAAGGCACCAAGATCGTTAAGCTCAAAGAAAAGGCACCTGCTTCACCGATGATGGTGGACGGTTTCTCTATTGGCAATGTGCAGGAGGTTGTCCTTCGCGATCGCCAGGCTCTTGCCACCGACGGTATGTTCATTATTTTTGCTGTCATCAATACCACTACCGGCAAGCTCAAGAAGTCCCCTGACCTCATCTCACGTGGTTTCGTCTATTTGCGCGAATCTGGCGATCTACTCTCTGAGACGCGCCATCTCATCAAGAAGACCATTGAAGATTCTGTGGCCGGCATGAATCCTATTAACTTTGATTTTGTGAAGGATAATGTCACCGACGCCGTCTCACGCATGCTCTTCCAGCGCACTGCAAAGCGCCCAATTGTGATTCCGGTTTTGGTGGGGATATAAAAAGAAAGTATGCCGAGCACCACCTGCGGAGCAGTGGTGCTCGGTGGAAGTATGTAGGTATGGAAGGAAGGTAAAAAGTCAGAACAGAAAAGTTACACGGGCCGCATAAAAAGCGGCTTTTGTGTTGTTTCGATTCCCTATACCCACGACGTGCCGCCTACCTTTTACCTTTTACTTCTTACTTTTTACCCTATACTAGGGGCATGATTTCCCAGCAGCGACTTCCTCTTGGTGCTACCATCAATAGCACTGACAATGTGCCTGGTGCTGGCGTTAACACGCTCCACGGCCCTGAAAGCGCCGCCACGACCGGCAGCACCGCATTTGAAAAAAACGCTCACAATCGCTTCGTGGTCTATATTTTGGCCTTCCTTTTTACCCTGCATATCAGCATGCCGGCATATATTCTGTCGACGTTTTTGGCTAGAATTGCTGGTGAAGAGCTCGTGGGTCTCCTCTACGCCGTAGCTTCGCTCATTTCTATTCTGGCCTTTTTCACTATGCCGCGCATTTTGGAGCGATTTGGAAATTACCGCACTATTTTGGCGCTCTTTGTGGCCGAAATCGCATCATTGGTGGGCTTGGCCACACTTACGGGACCGGCGGCTCTCCTCTGTATTTTTGTGCTTAACTTTATTGCGGGCGCCATTATTAACTTTTCTATTGATGTGTTTCTGGAAAATTTCAGCAATCAAGCAGAAATGGGGCGCGTGCGCGGTGTCTTCCTCACCTCAGCCAACCTTGCATGGATTGTAGGACCCCTCCTCTCTGGCTTTATTCTTGGTCAATCAGCCGATGGCTATTTCAAGATTTTCTGGGCGGCGGCGCTCCTTTTGGTGCCGGTAGCATTCATCGTGCGTAGCAGTTTCCACGGCTTCCGCGATCCTTCCTATGCCCCCGTGCCTATACGCGAAACAGTTCGCGAAATTATTACTTCGGCCAATCATCGCGGCGTTTTTGCCTGTGCTTTCTTGCTGCAATTATTCTATGCATGGATGGTCATCTATACGCCTATTTATCTCTTCAATCATATGGGCTTTTCATGGGAGCAAATCGGCGTCATGATTGGCATCGCTTTGGTGCCCTTTGTCCTCACCGAAATACCGCTTGGCTGGCTGGCCGATACGCGCTACGGTGAAAAAGAAATCCTCTCCATTGGCTTTATTGTCATGGCCTTGAGCACCATGAGTATTTCATTTATTCAAAGCGGCAACTTTGTGCTCTGGACGGCTATTCTCTTTATTACCCGCGTCGGCGCAAGCATGGTGGAGATTATGACCGAGACGTATTTTTTCAAAAAAATCGACGGGGCGAGCGTCAATATGATGAGCATGTTCCGTACTATGCGCCCATGGGCTTCAGCGCTCGGCCCTCTGCTTGCTATGGCCTGCCTCGCCTTCATGGACATTCAATTTATCTTTATTGTGCTTGGACTCGCCATGTTCTATGGCCTGCGATTTAGTTTGACGTTGGAGGACACGAGGTAAAGTATGGAACTATGGAAGTATGTAGCGATGGAAGTTAAGGCACGAGAAATGGAAAAGAAAAAGTTGCGAGGTTTTCTTACTTACATACTTACTACTTTCTCAAGGTGCGCGGCAATCTGCTCCCTATCCGTATCGGCAATAACATGCCCATCAATGACGAGGGTTGGCGCCTTGGTCTGGCCAGACAGCGTTTTCATTTCTTCAAAATAAGCAGGATTGGACGTTACATTGCGTTCTTCAAATGCAAGGCCACGCTCGCGCAAAAAAGCGAGGGCATCAATACACCATGGACAGCCGGTTTTTGTATAGATAATAATATGCATGGCACTATTGTAGCATTTTTTCAGAGCTTTTTTGTATCGCCATGCACGATGAAAAATACAAGCATGAGAAAGGGCGCCCCTTGCGAGGCGCCCCACACTGACCGGCTGGCATAGACCGTTGGATCTTCGTGCAAGCCGTGACTTGAACCAGGATTTTGACCGTATGACCTGGTCCTTCGCAGTAACACCCACCTGACGATGGGTACCCGACATAAGTATGGCACGAGCGTGCCGAGAGTCAAGTCGTAGACTTCCCCAGCGACGGCTCACAGATGTACGGCTCGATGCGGCACGCCACGAGATTACACCCGAGACCAACAATCACTCCGACCAAACCGCCGACGATGGGGCTTGCGACCATCGAACCCATATAGACGCCCGCCGCACCACCGATCAAACAAACGAATCGTATGTGATTGGCAGTATAGCGCACCGTGAGAGCAATGACCTTGGCGAGACTAATGAGTAGCACCCGCACGATGAGTGGAAGTTGTGTCAAAAACCACCCGACCAGCAGACAAAGGTAGCGGAGAAACACACCAGGATACATTGACCTGACCACAACACCCCACGTGCTCCACCTAGATCCATCATTACAATGCATCGTGTAAGGATCCCAATCTCCCATGGAGAAGTGAAAAAAACGGTCCTCCTTCTTAGAGAAGAACATAATAACCATCACTGCCAACCACACAAAGAACGATATGGTGGGAATAAGTCCATAGAGGAACCCTAGGAACTTAACCTGATTCATCAGCCCAAGTGGCCGATTATCAATGTAACTGAGAATGTCCCCAATCACACATAGACCTAACACCACCTCCATAACGAAGATAGTGATCTCGTAGGTAAGGATACAGCTCTCCTTCAGCTGCTTCCTGAACCATTGTCGGCGCAGAGCCCAGTTGCGACCGATAAAACTGGCCGCACTTTCCCGAATAGCCCGCCACAGCCCCTGAAAGAAGCCTTTTGGCTCACAGGTGGTATAACCCACCACGCCACCCACCATCATGCTGACGAACGTCCAGCCCGGCAAGTATTGCCGAGCGACCACGGTGCCGATGAAACCACCACAGAAACAGCCGACGATGATACGGATTACATTCTTCATGTTTTCCACCTTTCTTGTGTTCGAGGTTTTGGTTTACTGCTTTGCAAAATCAATGAGCATAGCACTTCATACCACGTAGATATGGTGCGCTTTCAGTCAATAATTATACTATACTATAAATTAAAAGTCAAGTAATCCGTAATCCCGCTTTTCTCCACACATGCTCTGTGGAAAGCTTTTATTCCTGCACTTTCTGCCCCTTCACTGCATCAATCATCATAAAAAGAGGGATTTCCTTGCGGGCGCGATCTTCGGCCACTTGATGCGGCCCTGGCTGGCTTTTCTTGTGTGAGACCCATTCTTCAAGGCCAGTGATGGCAAGGCCTGCTTTGGCCAAAGCTTTAACATACGCTTGCAAAGGACGATGGAAGGAAATAGTTGCCGAACCTGTCGCTATGCCCGCTGTTGCTCCCACAGCAGCGCCCGCCGCACCACCAGCTATCGCCCTGCCCTGTGCCTGCTGCCCCGGCGCCATATCGATAGTGGCTTTTGATTCGCTCAGGTATTCATAGACGGCGCGATACTGATAGGCGCGCTGCGCATTGACGCCCCACTCTGATTGCTTCGGAATACGAAATGCAGGGTGATTTAAAATAAGAATAAGCCGACCGCCTTTGCGAAGCTTCTTCCCCGCTTCGGCCACAGCCGCCTGATAGCGCTCTATATTTTGGAGGGACAGGACCATAAGGGCCACGTCAAATTCACTCTCTTTGACCACACTCAAATCATCGGCCGAGGTCACATAAAAGGCGCTTGCACAAGCCGCCCCTGCGGCCCCCACGGCCTCTACAGCCGCTTTTGCCTTGGCAATGAGTTCAGGACCGACATCCACCCCCACCACTTCACCTGCGCCCATTTTGGCCACGCTAGCGGCAAAGAAACCCGAGCCACAGCCTATATCAAGCACTCGCTTCCCCGCCATCGGCTCAAGGAGGCGAAGGAGGTTCGGCAAAATCACCCGCGCCTGATAGGTGTCATTGCCCGCCAAGAGTTTTTCGTACCAATCGGCCACAGGGCCCCAGGAGGTAGACATGGGAAAGTATGTAAATATGAAAGTATGTAAGTATGTAGGTATGGAAGGATGTAAGTATGGGAGGGAGGGAGAAATCAAGAAAAAAGACCGGAGCGGTAGAGCGCAAGAAAGGGCCGGTCACAAATCGCTTCCCTACTTATCGCTCGCTTTGCTGCGGCGTGTACGACGCACACGATCGGCATCAGGCAAGCCACGTGACAGCAAATGGAGGAAAAGCTGCCACATTGAACGCGCCGCTGAGCCTTCGCTGCGCACCACATCGCGCAATTCATCAATATCCTCGCTCACCTTATCGCCCTGATCGCGAATAATCTGTGAAATCTGACGAATGACCATCAAAATGCGCACGATATACACGAGCGCCACGATGAGGAGAATGGTAAGAATAACAACTGCAATACTTGTAATAAAAAAGAAAATATCGGCGTGTATGAGGGTGGTGTCCATATGGGAGAAGTATAGCATTAGAGGGGTGTGGGAGGAAATCATAATTAGGTTTAAAAAAGAAGACACCCGAGAAAATCAGGTGTTTTTCTTTTTATGACTCTTTTATATATCTAATTATCCCAAGGAGCAAATTGGGTACTAAGAGAATCTTTTTTCATACACGTATTAGTATTTTACTAATAATATCGACCAGTAGATATATTATAAATCTTTTTATATAATTTTATTGTGGAATGTTTCATCACTATATCCAGTGTATATTAAAAGCGCAACAAAGAAGGCGGCATTGCGCCTAAACGAAAAGGATTCATCCTCTTTTTTCAACCTTATTAAGGTATTCTTTCATGATGTAAGAGAATTGGAAAAAAACACACTTGAGATTTGGAGAGAATATTCAATATCTTATCGTCTTTTAGATGATATTTTAGATGAACACAGGAATGACCTATTTCCAGCTCATCTCCAGCATTTATACATAGCTCAAGAATTACTATTTAAGACGGTAAAAGAAAAAAAGAGGAGGAATACTTTTTTTAAAAAAATTAATCTAATGAATCAGCATATTTTGATTGATTTAAAAAAAAGCGCAAACCTCAAAACTCAAATAGAACCCCAAGTAACACCAACCATGTACTTAAAGAGCTGCGGGATAGAAGCTGTTATATTTTTATATCTCGATCTTGCAAAAAAACGTACCGCCCACACTTCTTCTCTCGTAAGAAAGTTACTACGAAACATGATTATTGCACGCCAGTTATCAGATAATGCTGCAGACTGGTTCAGTGATTTCAAGAAAATTACCCACAACAAAGAGATAGATGAAAAATATGTTGATTATTTCGAAAAAGTTCTAGCATTTAGATACGCACGTAGTATAGTATTCCATCTAAACGCCGCTAGAGAAACTGCAAAAAAATTGGTGCTATTAAATGTAATCTCAGATATGACACTCTTAAACAGGATTATTGACCGAATTATGATACCTGCAGAAAAAATATCACAACTTAAACCCTCAAATCGATT
>CAZKGX010000034.1:0-7409 GCA_964552645.1 uncultured Candidatus Saccharibacteria bacterium | reverse complement strand
CACCCTTTTCGATGGCAAAATCGCAAAAGAAGAGCGCCATCCAAAGAAAAAGGCGTAAGCAAACCCCGCCGCAGCGGGGTTTGTCTTTTCTTTTTCTTATCTCACCTCTCGCCCCCCCCCTTTTTTTTCTCACTCTCTCATCTGACCCTCTTCCTCTCTGTACTTACATACTTCCATACTTACATAACTACATACTTTCTCTCTATACCTTCTCCACTATAGGCGCCCCGAGCAATCGCAAGCCATTTTCTATGACCTGCGCCACAGCGGCGACGATGACAAGTTTTGGCGCTTCAGCGGGACTGCCATCGAGAATCGTTTCATTGGCATACCAGCTATTGAAGACTGAACAGAGCTCGAGCAAATGCTGGGCAATATGATGTACAGAGAGATCATCGAGAGCGCGATCAATGGCGCCTGGAAAAGCAGCGATGCTACGGTAGAGCGGTAGAGCGGACTGCGGTAAAAGAGCTGGGTCCACGTCTTTTGCACCAGCCTTTGGCTTTGTGAGGGCGAGGTTTGTGGCAGTGCGCATAATGTCAGCCATTTTTTTGCCTGATTTAGCAAGCAGTGACTTAGCGCGAGCATAGGTATACAACACATAGACACCACTATCGCCCTTCGTCTCAATCGACTGTTCAACATCAAAAGCAATATCTTGATTGCGATCAGCTTTCAAAATGGCAAATTTCACCGCAGCCAGAGCGAGCTCCTCTGAACCGCCGACTTTCTCTTTTACAATATCGATAACATCATCAATCAGCACAACATTGCCTGCGCGTGAAGACATTTTTTGGAAATTACCATGCGCATCTTTGAGGCCGACATAACCATATGATACATGTGTGAAATCAGAAAGGAGGCCAATGCCCAATTGCTCACAGGCTGCAAACATTTGCTTCATAGCAAGCGACTGTTCAGGACCAATGACCCAAATGAGCTTATCCGCCTTATACATGGCACGGCGCATAGCGGTGAGGGCTATATCTTGGGTAATATAGAGCGAAGTGCCATCATTTTTGAGGAGAATAGTGTCGGGAATTTTGTATTTTTCTGCAAAATCAGTGACCACAGCGCCATCCTCAAGGCGCTTAAAGACGCCAGCTTTGACACCCTCTTCTACAAATTGCTTGCCGGCTTCATAGTGCTCATGTTCATGGCTAATATGGTCCCAGCGATTGCCAAGGCGAGCGAGCGTGCGACGCATACCTTCATACGAATAGCCGAGCACATGCTCCCATAGCTGCCAAACGATAGGATTACGCGCTTCCCATGCAACTACCATATCGCGAACGCGTTTTTCTACAGCAGGAGAAGATTTGAAGTCCACCTCACCCTTCACATAGCATTCATTTACAAAAAGATCAGGAAGAAGGGAGCGAGATTTTGGTGTATGCCAATCAGTCTGATGCGTATGCCAAAACTCGAGAGTGGCGACTCCACCCTCAGCATCAGCACCAGATAGCGGCGCCGCATCTTCTTTACGCATATGCGCGAGAAATCCATACATCATTTTGGCAATAGCGATGCCACGATTGTTGTCGATCGCTTCAGTAATAACGCGACCGCCTGCTGCTTCAATGAGGCGGACAATAGCCATACCGACAAGGTTATTGCGGAGATGGCCAAGGTGCATAGCCTTGTTTGGATTGGGCGATGTATGCTCCACTACCCACGTTTCACCAGCACAGCGAGCACTCGTGCCATAGACACCATCACGATGCACTACATCGTATAAAATAGCAGCGAAATAATTGGGTGAGAGCGTAACATTGACGAAGCCGGGTGCCACTGCTTTGACTTCGCTTATAAATGCAAGCGCATTCCCCTGCTCTTTGCTGGCTCGGGCGGCATTCAGGGCTACCACCATCTCTTCGGCCAATGCAAGGGGCGCTACCTTAAAGAGCTTGGCGTATTTTAAAGGGGCACTGCTAGCAAGGTCACCATGGGTGAGTATTTCCGGCTGGCTAAAAGTGACAGCAAAAGGCAAGCTGCCCGGCGAAGGAGGTGGCGGTGGCAGCTTAGCGGCCTGTGCCTTTTTCATCAAAAAAGTGCGACAAAAGACGCTGAGTTCGTTTTGTGCATCAGGCACAACGACCGACTTCTTGGCCCAAGAGAATAATCCCATGAGAAGCAGTATAGCAGAATGAATGACTTTTTAAAGGGTGGGGGGCATGGGCCCCACAGCTCTTTACATGGTCTGATTTTGACCTTTATTGAGATCAATGCCAAAGCTATATTCAGCGGTATTTACAAATGTATCCCAATCGGGAGAAAAAGCCTGCGGCACGAGCTCTTCGCTCTTATTTTTGAGGCCGTGCATTTTTTTGACGGCAGTGCCAATAGCCAAAAATTCAATGAGACCGCTTCCAAGCTGATAGACATAGGTCTTTACCCCCACTACCTCATCGGCACCAATCAGATCAGCCTCTTTGTTGATGATGGCCAGAGCATTTTCGCGGGCTTCATAGATAAGGTGCGACAATTCAGGAATTTCGCCTTTGGTAAATGATTTCAAGAATGAAGTGATGCCACCCACCAAACCAAGCGAATAGACTGATGTGCCAAGGAGAAGCTTGACCGGAGCATATCCCATTTTATTGAGATTCCACATTTCTTGCGGCGTAAGATCTGAAGTGACAACATCACCTTCAGGAAGGTGCGGATTATGCGAAGCCGTGCCAATCATGAGCATTTCTTGGAGACCACTCATACCAAGCGGCAAGATGGTCGTCTCAATACCCACAACAGCATTGGCCCCATCGCGTTTTGCTTCTGCGATAAGACGTTCAAGAGCAAGGTGGCGAGTCGTATTAAAAATATTTGAAAATTCACGAATTTCACCACGAGCAAGCGTCTTGAGCGCGCCAATAATGCCTCCGGCCAAGCCAATGGAATAGGCTACATTACCAAAGACAAATGAAAGCGGCTTATAGTATGCATCGAGCTGCGCATAGAGATCCTGTCCATCCGATGAAGTGCTGAACTGTAGTGTTTCTTTTTCATGTTCATGGCCTTTTGTATGAAGCGATGAACCGAGAGAAAGAAACTCTATATTTGACCCATGAAAGACAAGCTCACTTGTTACTCCTGTAATACCGACCGCACCGCGTTCCGTCGCCTCTTGCTTCATGCGAACCAGGGCGGCAGCACGACCCTCTTCAATGAGAGCGGTAAACTGTGTGACTTCGCCGCCAGCAATAGCGCGAAGTGCTGAACCGATGCCGCGACCAACGCCCAAAGCATGGACACTATTGCCCACCACAATGTCGCCGGCCTTATAGCTCGCCTTATCAAGACAATACATTTCATTTCCCGACAGACCAGTTGTTTTCATATGTCTATTGTACTGCTATGCCTCAATCTTTTCAAAAAGAAGAATGGCCGCGCCGAGCACGATGACCATGACGCCAAAGGTGACCCCAAGATCAAGACCGAGGCTAAAATGATAGGTGCCGGTCAAAAGACCGCGCAATGCATCCATACTATATGAGAGTGGATTAAGCTTCAAAAGCCATGCCAAGCCGCCGCTTAGCCCTGCAAGTGGAAAGAGCGAGCCTGAAAGAAAGAAAAGAGGCATCATCAGGAAGTTCATAATGAGAGGAAAGGCCTGCATATCACGCATACGCGTTGCAATGGCCGTACCAAAAGCAGTAAACAATATCGCCACCATGAACATCACCCCAAAGACGGCGAACAGCGCTAACCACGACTCTGGACGGAAGCCGACAAGGAGGCTAATACCGAATACGATACATCCCTGAAAAAGGGCAATAGTCGCTCCACCAAGAGTGCGCCCAAATGCAATAGAAGCGCGCGACACCGGCGCCACCAATGTTTCCTTCAAAAAACCGAACTGGCGATCCCAAATCACTTCAATACCGGCAAACATGGCAGAAAAAATAATGGCCATGCCAATAATGCCCGGCGCCAAGAAGCTAATATAATCACCATCACCAGCGCGACTGAAAATGGGACCGAAACCAAAACCGAAAGCCAGCAAAAAGAGCGTCGGCTGTCCAAGCGATCCAATAATGCGCGCCTTTGAGCGTGCATATTTCTTGATTATGCGAAGCCAGAGAAGATAAATAGCATTCATAAGTATAAAGTAGTGTATATAAGTGGTAATACGATCTTATTTTCTTCCCCATGCGCGGGCACCTTGGCGCAGACTATCGAGCGCATTCGCCCCCTCATCACGTATTTGATGACCAGTGAGCTTAATAAAAGCATCCTCAAGATTTGTCGTGCCTGTTTGCGCAATGAGCTCGGCCGGCTTCCCTTCCGTAACGATTTTACCGTGATCAATAATAGCGACACGGCTCGCCATACGTGAAGCTTCCTCCATATAGTGCGTAGTAAAGAAAATGGTCATACCCTTCTCTGTATTGAGATTCTTTATATAGTCCCAGATATGATTGCGTGTCTGTGGATCAAGACCAAGGGTCGGCTCATCGAGGAAAAGCACAGCCGGTTCATGAATGAGAGCGCGGGCAATTTCGAGACGGCGCTTCATACCACCAGAAAAAGTGCGGACAAGATCACCCGCTCTATCAGTAAGGTCCACCAAAGCAAGCAATTCGGCGATTTTTGCGCGGCGCTTTTCTTTGGTTTCTCCATAGAGAATGCCGTGGAATTCCATATTTTCAAAAGCGGTCAATTCATCATCCAAGCTTTGATCCTGAAAGACGATACCGAACAATTTGCGCACTTCAAGACGATGATGATCGACTGATTTGCCGCCAATAGAAACCTCTCCCTCTGTTTTTTCGAGGAGTGTGGTGAGAACTTTAATGGTTGTCGTCTTCCCCGCACCGTTGGGGCCGAGGAAAGCAAAGATCTCGCCGCGCGGCACGGTAAAAGTGATGTCATTGACCGCAGTCACTGTCTTAAACGCCACTTTCAAATGAGAGACTTTTATTATTGCTTCAGAATTGTGTTCTTGCATAGGATGGTATTATTTTTTTTAGTAAATGCTAGTGCAGCGCTCTAGACTTAGGGAGTATCGCAATTGACGCAATAGCCGGGATAACTCACAGATTCATCGATATGAGGACGACAGACGCCACTTATACACCAATAGACCGCACTATTAACACCAAAACCGGCTGCCCATGCCTCTGAAGGGAATTTACATGCGGACAATGGACCGCCAGCCGGACAAAAACGAATGCTGATTTGATATATTTTCTCCCCTGGTGTATCGGGGTTGTCCCAATTATCCCAGTCATAGACACTGCCAGGCCATGGAGCATCGGGCCATGAGGCCACTGCGCCACCCGCTAAATAGGTCTCAATACCTGCAGGTAAATCACGGGACACATCAGCAGGATAATCACCGCTATGGCTTTGACTATACAATTCAAGTGCAGCGGACAGTGACTTGAACTCCTCGGTAGCACGACTGAAATACGCTTTATTACGGGCAACAGTGGCGCCGGACATCACCACTGCCGAAAGCAGAACGATAATCGCCACTACAATTATTGTTTCAATAACTGAAAAGGCACCTCGTTTTTTTGATGTAAAAGCTTGCATCCGCACCAAGGTATTATACCACGGCCTGTGTCTGTGTTATATTTGTCCCATGGCATATACAGAAAAGAGTGCTTCTTTACCTCAAAAATCCCTAGCGAGGGTGCTGCGCGGCATTTGGCGGGGGGATACCCTTATGCGCTGCATGATGCATGAGGCACTCATTGGCCACACTATCACCGGAAAAGTGATTGATGTAGGTGGAGGGAGTGGCGATGATATTCACCGTCCGCCTTATTTTCATTTTCTTGATGCACATGGACCTGTTACGTTGGTAAATATTGATTTTGCGAGCAGTCAAGGTGCGGGGCATGCGATTGATCTAGAAAAAGATCCGCTCCCCTTCGCGGACAACAGCATAGACACCGTCCTTGCCTTCAATATATTTGAACATATCTACAATCATGACTTTTTGGCCAGCGAAACGTATCGCGTCGCTCGACCAGGGGCGCAATTGCTCGGCTTTGTGCCCTTCCTTATCAATTATCATCCGCATCCACATGATTTTTTCCGTTATACTAGTGAGGCGCTGATACGTCTTTGTGGGGATGCTGGCTGGAAAGATGTACATGTAGAAGTAGTCGGCGGCGGTATAGGCAATGTTAATTTTAATAATATTGTTCTCTCATTGCCGCGCATCCTACGCGTGCCTGCCTATCTTTTCTATGGTGCCTTCAATTGGATCACTCTCAAAATGCGCCCTGCCTTGCGTGAGCGCTTCCCTCTTGGCTATATGTTTTGGGCAAAAAAATAAATACCAAAAAGTGCCGGTGCAGTGTAGTAATTGCCAGCCTCTTTTTATTTACATTATGGAGAATAATTAGACGCGCTTCTTAATTGGATGTAAATGCGCTGCGATGCCGATAGCAGCAGCGATAATGACGAGATTTTTTATAATGTACTGCCCCTCAAGCGTGGGCACCATAAAAGCACTCCAGGTTTCTTGTCGCAAAAGAACAAGTGGCCCAAAGGTCGTGATCATATGAATAAAAAGAAGAGGAATAACCACGCGCTCCGTTCCGCGAATGAGAAAGAGGAGGCCGATGAGCATTTCAAACAAGCCAAAAAGAATAAGGAAGGTGCCGAAGCTCATCCATGGAATCGTGTTTTCAAAAAGGCGTTGCACCAAGCCACTTGCAGGGCTTAGGCCCACAACCTTAAGAAGGCCGAACCAGAAAAAGACCACGAAAAGGCCGAAACGCGCGACCGGCACCGATACACGACGAAAGAAATGAATAATGTGCACGTCGATAGAATACATTGACATACGCCTAGTATAGCAAGGACTGTGCAAAGAGGGCGTGGATTATCTTCCGGCAGAAAACACGAAGAAATGAAGTCAGAATAAACAAAATGGCGAAGGCAGATCTTGTCATGGTTGACTTTTTATGTCCAATAATGTATGGTTCTTTACAGAATGCACATTAACTTCTGTCAACGTGACGGGGTATGGGTATTCAAACAACCTTCGGAACGCGAGATAAATCATGAAGAATCGAATCCTCGGTTTGTCCTTGGCCCTCGGCGCCCTCGTGGCGCTGTTCATTCCTCAGAAGGTGGTCGCGGCGACCATTTACAACGATACCCAGACGGCGATCTTGGGTTCCGGCAATCCGGACACCGGGTGGACCACCTCGACCGGCGGCGGTGTGGAAGTCAGTTTGCGTGGGAAAAATCGTACCGATGGTACGACCCCGAATGTGAATGGCGTCTACAGCTTCCCCACCGGCACCGTCCCTCCCGCGAACAATCGCGCCATCTGGAACTGGGAATGGAATATTGACTCCGGCAACGTGGATCTGGCGAATTACAGCTACTTCCTCGGCGTCGACACGGACCCCTCCGCGGCGGCCAACTACACGTACGTCAACCCG
>CAZKGX010000033.1:0-7527 GCA_964552645.1 uncultured Candidatus Saccharibacteria bacterium | reverse complement strand
CATCGCCTGTGGTCTTACTCACAGTGCCACTGGTGAGGCCGGCAAGGGTAGGGGCAGGCTGCAATGCAATACCTACTACATAAGGCACCACTGCAATCATAAAGAGACCTATAATAAAAAAGATAGAATGTTTTAATGTGAAGGGTCGTTTCATTGCATTATTGTAGCATAGGGGCTATAGCAATCGAGGTATAGAGCCTTTATCACAAGGTTTTCTAGCGTTTTTCTGTTTTTTCATATAGAATGGCAGGCATATGCCTCAAGATAAAGATAAAAAATCAAAGAAATGGTGGATTATAGGCGGCGCAATCATTGTGATTGCGATTATTGTTGGCCTCTTTATGCGCAGCTCAAAGAATGGCCAGGTTACCGCCACGGTGAAGCGTCAGGATATTCGTCAGGTCGTTCGTATTACAGGAAAAGTGGCACCATTCACTGATGCTGCTCTCGCCTTTGAGCGTGGCGGCAAGGTGAACTACATTGGTGCAGAGGTTGGTAAATCAGTGCAAGTGGGAGATCTTCTTATGGCCCTTGAAGCATCTGATATTTCCGCTGAAATCTCTCAATACGAGGCCACAGTCAAAGCCGAACAAGCAAAACTCGATCAGTTGCAGCGCGGCAGTACGCCTCAGCAGATTGATGTTTATGAGACAAAATTGACCAATGCCTTGATTGCAGTTGAAAATGCAAAGAAAACTGCTGCCGATGCTATTGAAAGCACCTTTACCCAAGCCGACGATGCGGTGCGCAATAAGATTGACCCAATGTTCACCAATCCGCGCTCAATGACGCCGCAATTTAACTTGGTTGTCGACACCCAACTCAAAACGTCCATTGAGAATACGCGCATTGCCATTGAAACGATTTTGACCAATTGGCCAAATGTTGATGCGCTTATTGCTTCCGGTGCCAATGCGAGCTCGACCGCCTTTTCTGTGGAAACGAATTACCTGACATATCTCGGTCGTGTAAAGACTAACCTCTCAAATGTTCGTTCATTTACGGACACTATTGCAAAGGCATTAGCGACTGTGGTTCCTTCTTCTCAAACATCACAAAGCGCCATTGATAATTATAAGGCTGCTATTTTGACTGCGCGCACCAATATCAATACGGCCATTTCTAGTATTTCAAGCGCCGAAGAATCACTTCGCAATGATATTGCAGCCGCCGGCCTTGCTCGTTCTGAGCTCACCTTAAATCAGACACCGGCTCGCGCAGAAGAGATTTCTGCTCAAGAGGCTCGTGTTGATCAGGCTAAGGCCAATGTAGAGAATGCTCGTGCTCGCTTTGGCAAAACCCGCCTCGTTTCGCCATTGCAGGGCATTGTGACCGAAAAGAATATAGAGCTTGGTGAAATCGTTGCGGCCAATCAGTCGGTCATGAAGGTTATCTCTACCGAAGCCTTTAAGGTTGAGGCAAATATCCCCGAATCAGAGATTGCTGGTGTAAAAGTGGGGGATAATGTCCTCATCACACTCGATGCATACCCTGAGGCAAGCCTCGGTGGCGCTATTGTCCTTGTTGATCCTGCGGAAATTATCGTAGACGGCGTAAAAGGGGACTATTCGCCTCGACCCTTCACCGGTCAACGTCCGCTCTAGCATGACTGCCAATATCCGCATCGTGACCGCTGAGAAGAAGGCTGTCCTTGCAGTGCCATATCGTGCTTTAACCCAAAGAGATGACGGTCTCTATGCCACTGTACGTAGTGCTACCACAGGAAAAGACACCGAAAAGAAGATAGAAGTCGGTTTGCGTGATGATTTTGGCGATGCTGAGATCGTTTCTGGCCTCAATGAAGGCGACATTGTTGTTATGCCAGCCACTACGCAGTAAAAAGAAGTTACTTCTTCACAGGAGAGACAAGAAAAAAGGCCACATACGGCCCTTTTTCTTTTATTCCCTCGACAGGTGCATCTATGGTATACTACACCGGTATGAATACAATAAACACAAATGTTTCATCAGTGAGTAATCGCATTGCGAACTCAGGTATTCTCGGCATTATTACTATAATTGCAATTATTATTTTCTTTCTTGGTATCGGTACCGGTGTGCTTTCTATTGCGGATAGCATGAAGAGTAGCATGCCTGCCACCAAGACTATTAGTGTGACAGGGAAGGGTGAGCGTCTTGTTGTCCCAAATATCGCTTCATTGACCTATGAAGTGAGCAAGGAGTCTGACACAGTGGCCAAGGCACAGACCTACGTCACTGAGAAGTCAAATGATATTTTGGCCTATCTTAAGTCAGTCGGTATAGAAGATCGCGATATTAAGACGGTCAATTACTCTATCTACCCTCGCTACGATTATGACAACACCCCTTGTTATAGCAGTGTATGTCCAAGCTCAGGCAAGCGTGTCTTTGCTGGATACACCGTTACCAACTCTGTAGAGGTGAAGATTCGTGATATCGCTAAGGCAGGAGATGTGCTTTCAGAGCTCGGTAAGCGCAGTGTTACCAATTTGAATGGCCTTAACTTCATTGTAGAAAATGAGGACGCCGTTCGTGCTGAGGCTCGTCGTCTTGCTATTGCTGATGCCAAGGAAAAGGCTCAGGTTTTGGCAAAAGACCTCGGTGTACGCATTGTTCGCATCTCATCATTCTCAGAGAGTGGCTATGGCTACTACCCTCCAGTAATGTACAGCAAAGCTGCTGATGCATACGGTATGGGTGGCGCAGTTGCTGCACCTTCACCAGAGATTGCAACCGGTGAGAATAAGATCACTACGCAGGTCAATATTACCTACGAAATTCGCTAGCTAGAGAGTGCAGAGCGGGAGAGTGTTATAGATAAAGAGGGGCCGGCACATGCCGGCTTTTCTTTTTATTGACTTTATAGCCTAAAAAAGGTACATTATAGGCGTGGCCCCCGGGCCTTTTTTACTAAGAAAATACTATGAAAATCGCTGAATACATCAAGGAAACTCGCGGTGAAATGACTCATGTCAATTGGCCTACACGTCGCCAGTCTATTGTGTATACCATTTTGGTAATTGTTATTGCTGTCGCTATCGGTATTCTCCTTGGTGCATTCGACCTTGGCTTCACAAAGGGCTTGCAGAGCATCATATAAGCCTTTTATCGCTGATTACCATATCATCTCTCACCTCATCCCTCATTCTCACCCCTCACTTTTTACCTTTTACTTTTAACCCTTTACTTCTCAAGAGCTATGTCAAAGCAAATCAATACAGGCGAAAAAAACTGGTACGCCATCCATACCTATGCCGGTTATGAAAATGCCGTTGCACGCAATTTGAAGCAGCGCATCGAGTCTCTTGGTATGGAAAATAAAATTTTCAACGTCATTGTGCCAACCGAAAAGATCGTAAAGGTGAAGGCAGGCAAGCGCGTTGAGGAAGAGGAAAAGATTTATCCTGGCTATATCCTCGTGGAGATGATTGTGACTGACGATTCATGGTACGTGGTGCGCAATACGCCTCGCGTGACTGGTTTCGTTGGTTCAGGTGTCTATCCAGTACCTCTTGATCAGAAGGAAATCGACATGCTCTTTAAGCGCATGAAGTCAGATACCACCAAGCACAATATTGACCTTGCGGTTGACGATGCAGTCATCATCTCTGACGGTCCATTCAAGGAATTTGAAGGGAAGGTGAGTGAGGTGGATGCAACCCGTGGCAAGGTGAAGGTCCTTGTCTCAATGTTCGGTCGCGAGACCCCTGTTGAGCTCGATTTCTTGCAAGTTAAGAAAATATAAAGTAGTATAGCTCCACTCTGCCGGCGCCGTTCGCTTCACGGCTTACACCGGTAAAAGCGCGCAAAAAAAGAATCACATGGCCAAGAAACTTATTAAACAACTCAAACTGATCATTCCTGCAGGTAAGGCAACCCCGGCACCTCCTATTGGTCCTGCCCTCGGTCAGGCAAAGGTAAACATCGGTGAATTCGTCACCCGTTTCAATGCCGGCACCAAGGAAATGATGGGCGACATCGTTCCTGTCATTATTTCTGTATTCGATGACAAGACCTTTGAACTCGAATTCAAGACCCCTCCTGCATCAGCTCTCATTTTGAAGGCTATTGGTAAGGAAAAGGGTTCAGGCAAGGCTCCTACAGAGAAAGTCGGCACCATCACTCGCAGCAAGATCCGCGAAATCGCCGAGAAGAAGCTCAAGGACTTGAATGCATACGATGTCGACGCAGCAGCCAAAATCATCGAAGGTACCTGCCGCTCAATGGGCGTCGAGGTTAAGTAATCCTTATTTCGGCAGCGCGCGCATCCTCTCTGTCTCAAATAGGCAATAAAAAAGGAAGCGGCCATGGGGCCGTTTTCTTTTTTGCTATAGGTGGTAATTGGGATACTGATTTAATCATCTGTCACCTTGTGGCTTTTCGTACATTTTCTATACTGAATGGGACGCATTGTATGCGATCTATTCTTATTACCTATATACCTCTATGTTTCTTGCAGATAAAGATATACGGAAGGCGGTAAAAAACGGAGATATTGTGATTAAGGATTTTGATGAGAATCGTTTGCAGCCTGCAAGCTACGATATTTTACTCGGGAATACGTTTTGGGTGGTTTCAGGGCATGAATCACTCGCTATAGATCCTGTTATGAAGGTGTTTCCTAAAATGATAGAAAAGAAATTGGATGATGGACAAGAGTATTACCTGCACCCAGGTGTTACTGTGCTCGGTACATCAAAGGATTATTTTGGTTCCAATAAGTATCTAGTGCAGCTTTCTGGGAAGAGTAGTCTAGCCCGTATTGGTTTGGTGGTACACAATACCGCCGGTATTATAAATCCTGGGCATTTTTTGAATATTACATTTGAACTTTGTAACTTCAATAAACTTCCAATTATTTTGCGTCCAGGTATGCGCATTGGGCAAATTCTCTTTTCAAGCCTTTCAAGCACTCCCGAATATCAGTATCAACAAATCGGTCGTTACCATGGCAAAGACTGGGATCATTTTGCTGGAGAGAAGGGGAAGGCTAAGGAAGTAAAAAAACCAGCCAATAGAGTATCCAAACAAAAGTAATACTAGGTATATATAAGATAAAAGAATGTAATATGAAAATAAAAGTAAAAAAACTTCACCCAGATGCAAAGATTCCAGCCTTCGCTAATCCAGGCGATGCTGGTATGGACATGTATGCGGTTGAGGCCGTTGTTCTCGCGCCAGGTGAAAAGAAATCAATTGCGACTGGTATATCGTTCGAATTACCAAAAGGCCACGTTGCTCTTGTGTGGGACAAAAGTGGTGTATCACATAAACACGGCATCAAAACATTGGGCGGTGTGGTTGATGAAGGGTATCGCGGGGAGATTTTTATCGGAGCGATCAATCTTTCAAAGGAAACACATACATTTGAAAAAGGCCATAAAATCGCTCAAATACTTATACAAAAAGTGGCACGTCCAAAAATAGTTGAGGCAAAAGATCTAACTAAAACAAAGCGAGGAAAAAAAGGTTTTGGCAGCACTGGTAAATAAAAACAGGCACAAAACAAAAAACAGAGATCAAGCTCTGTTTTTTGTTTCTTTCACCTTACATTCGCATAACTACTTTTTTCGAACAATATCTTGAGTGCCGCGTTTTATCGACCACTTGTCTTCAGAGAAATCACAATGAAGAGCCATGTCAGGAAGAAGCTTTTTGAGCGCTTCACCCATTTGCTGGGCGATTGGTCGCAGGGTAGGGTGCACCATCTGACCTGAGCGTAGTTCGGCAATGTAGAGCGCGGATTGTAAGTTGGCGGTTACTTCGCATGTAACAGCGTATCCCATAGATATGTAGTATTGGCGAGTAGCGTCATCGGTTTTCAGTGCTTTTATGCGCTTTTCTTGTGCTGCAAGGACTTGTTTGACCTCAGTTGCCAGACGAGGGGGCATTTGTGAGAGATACCACGGTAAAAATCCTTTCTTTGTAGTAAGAAGAGGCATGGGACAAATCATGCTGCGGTGACGTTGCAGGTCTCGATAGGAGCCGAAGTCGAGGAGGAATGAAAAACGAAGAGCCCCAAACTTGCGAAAATCCTGTGGCAATTCCGTTTTCTCTGGTCTTGAGGTGAGTAATTTCTTATAAGGGTTCTTTTGTAGTGACTTTGTATCAAGGAATGACTTTGTGGTGAATTTTGAAATGGATGCATCATAAAAATACGAAAGCGCGCCGCTTGCTCGCTCAATGTAAGCATCCTGTGTCGGGTAATTTTTATGACTAAAACTATTTGTATACTTCTGTTTTAAGTCAGTGCGAATTGCTGCGGCTACTTCACGTACCTCAAGAAGTGGGTGAGCCTCAAGGTATTTCAAGTGATCGTGTGCTTGGCGTAGATTGGTGTGCCAACTTAAAAGAGTTGTGGTGCCAGCGGGTAAAAGGCTTCGTGCAATATCGAATGCTTTTGCATTAATGGCCTTCTCCCATATCTTTTCATCTTGGTCATTTTCTTTGGGAAAATTGTTTTTTAGAAATGGCACTAATTCAGCGAGGGCGACATTGTAAATGCGCATCCACTCTTTTTGTATCAACTCACCATCTTTACTTCCCAAAGGGTTAAGTACAGGTTGGGCTGCCATATTGAGATACCGCGTACTTGCTTCCTGGCCGTTGTAGAGTGGCCAGTCCTGAATCGCTTTGGCAACAAGCATGCTTACGTTTTCTGCGTATACAGTGGTAGTGCCGCAGTCACCGATAGACTTGTGGCCATATCCTACATAATAAAGCCCCATGAATTTTTCAGGACCAACCTCACGCACCTTATCAAGATGTATCGTGACACTTTTTGGACTGCGGGAGTAAAGGGCTTGAAGCATTGCATTACCCTCCGGTGGAACATCGTCAATGATTATGATTTTTCTGTCTACTTTCTGGGCTACTTTCGTGCTTGCTGTGTCCTGCGCTACATCATTTTTCATGGTAGTTGGTAAGTGTGAATAATTATTCACTTTGCTATGCTAATTAAGGTCTAGTATAGAACTCTCAGTAATAATAGCAAATGCCATGTTTATCGTACTTGAAGGGGGCGATGGTTCTGGAAAGGGCACGCAGGCCGAGCTCCTTCGAAAGACACTCGAACAATCAACTGTGGTGACAATGTTTGACTTTCCGCGTTACGACGGTTCATTTTTCGGTGCGCTTGTTGGGAGGGCATTGAAAGGGGAGCTTGGAGATTTTAAAGGGCTTTCTCCTTATCTTGCTTCTTTACCGTACATGATCATTTTTGTGGGGGGTGTGTGGGTTTGGGTCGTGAGTGTTTCGGGTATGCGAAAGCCCCTTGGGGCGTGTGCTCCGAGGGGCTTCCTGTACGTGTGATGCGGCGGCGTGCTACTCTCCCACACCCTGTCGGGTGCAGTACCATCGCCGTGCCAGGCCTTAGCTTCCGGGTTCGGAATGGGACCGGGCGTCTCACCTGGGCCATGGCCGCCGCAAATCTTCTCTTGTACGGTCGGGAACAATGTCCCGCCGGCCTGTGGCGGCCTGGGAACCGGACAGCGGACGCGGATATGTCGATGTTTCGTCTTGTGGCCAGACAATGCTCATTGCCGT
>CAZKGX010000032.1:0-7998 GCA_964552645.1 uncultured Candidatus Saccharibacteria bacterium | reverse complement strand
TCTCTATCGTGCCACCTCCACAATCCTTGTCTCGCGTATCAATGTGACGCGAATTTCGCCAGGGTAGCGGAGCTCCTGCTCGATTTTGACCGCTATATTGCGGGCCATTTCCTTGGCTTCGAGGTCGCTTACGCTGCCTGGATTGACGAAGACGCGGATTTCACGGCCTGCCTGAATGGCATATGCGCGCTCAACGCCAGGGAAGCCCGTAGCAACAGCCTCAAGATCGCCCAAACGCTTCAAATAGTTCTCAACGCTGTCGCTGCGTGCGCCAGGACGTGAGCCGGAAATAGCGTCGGCAGTCTGTACAATGCGAGATTCCACCGTTTCATAAGGATATTCCTCGTGGTGGGCTTGCATTGACTTGACCACATCCTCGGAAACGCCGAATTTCTGAAGGATACGACGGCCAATTTCGACGTGGCTGCCCTGCACTTCATGGTCGAGAGCCTTTCCAATGTCATGGAGCAAACCACCGGCTTTGGCCACGGATACATTGGCGCCCAGCTCTTCAGCTATCATGCCTGCAATGTGGGCCACCTCAATAGAGTGCTGGAGCACGTTCTGGCCGTAACTTGTGCGGAAGTGGAGGCGACCAAGGATTTGCACGATACGAGGGTCAAGGTTAATGACACCACATTCATAAGCGGCCTGCGTACCTTTTTCCTTAATAATTTTTCCAATATCTTGCTCGGCCTTCTCGACAGTCTTTTCGATCTTGGCAGGCTGAATGCGACCGTCCTTAATGAGCTCTTCGAGGGCGGCGCGGGCAATCTGACGGCGGACAGGATCGAATGAAGAAATAACAATGGTGTTTGGTGTATCGTCCACGATCACCTCCACACCACTGATGCGCTCAAAGGTTTTTATATTACGACCTTCCTTACCGATAATTTTGCCCTTAATTTCCTCTGAAGCAATAGTGATAGTGGTTGAGAGGGAATCAGAGGCAACAGAATTGCCGAGGCGCTGAATGCAGGTGGCCAATATGCTCTTTGCACGAGATTCGAGCGCTTCTTCACCAGAGACTTCCAGTTTATGAATGCGACCAAGGAGATCCTCCTCTGCATTTTTTTCAATGACGGCGAGGAGTTCATTTTTTGCCTCTTCGGCGGTGAGCTTGGCCACGCGCTCGAGCTCCTGACGCTTTTTAACTTCTTCAGCATCGACGCGCTCCTTTATAGCTTTGATTTCGGCAATCTTCGCTTTGACGGCTTCGACTTCGCGATCGAGGTCTTTCTGACGCGCTTCAACGGCATCCTCTTTCTTTATGAGGCGCTCTTCATTTTTCTTTGCATTTTCTTCGCGCTCTTTGGCTTCGGCACGCACTTCGCGCAAAATTTCCGCAGCTTTTGATTCCGCTTCAGCAATAATTTTCTTTGTCTTTTCTTCGGCGCTGGCCGTCATATGCTTGAGTTCAAGCTCGACGGAACCTTTTTTTCCGAGAGAAATAAGGACGCGCAAATAGTAACCGATAGCCAAAGCTATCACCGAGGCAAGGCTTATGAACAGTGCAGCAAGTTTTAGCGACATATTATTTTGTCTTAGCTGCTAAAACTTTGTCCACAATGCCATAGGCTTTTGCTTCATCAGCGGACATGAAGAAATCGCGATCGACGTCTTTTGCGATTTGTTCGAGAGACTTGCCGGTATTGTCGGCCAAGATTTTGTTTAAGGTTTCGCGTGTCTTCAAAATGTGCTGCGCAGAGATGGCAATATCAGAAGCGCGGCCTTCAGCGCCACCCCATGGCTGGTGAATCATTACTTCTGCATTTGGTAATACGAAGCGCTTGCCCTTCGTGCCTGAAGAAAGAAGGACGGCGCCCATGCTTGCAGCAATGCCGACGCAAATGGTTGAAACATCTGGCTTAATATTGCGCATGGTGTCGAGGATGGCAAGACCAGCATTTACTGAACCTCCTGGGCTATTGATATAGAGGGCAATGTCCTTCTTTGGATCTTCTGATTCAAGAAAGAGCAATTGGGCCACCACAAGGTTGGCCATATGATCATCTATCGGACCGCCAAGAAACACTATCCTATCGCGCAAGAGTCGTGAGTATATATCGTACGCACGCTCTCCAAATTGTGACTTCTCAATGACTGTTGGAATTAACATGAGAGCATAAAATAAGTGAGTAAAAACCGTCAAGAAGCAGGAGCCGTATTCCCTATCTTTCTTACTGAAACATCGCAGTGGGGCAGTGCCTAACAGAGTGCGGTATGTTTGAAGAATAGAATAAAAAACCGGATAAAGCAAATCGGCGCTTTTTGTGGTGATGTCGGTGTGGTATGTGGGCAATGCTACGGTGGTGTCTTGTGGGGACGACCCCTTACATTATCCCTTTCAAATGGCTCTACATCATCGTTTCATGGTTTCCGTCCTCAAATAGCCATATTTCTGCGTGCCGGTTTTTCTTGTTACGACGGCACTTTTACCTTTTCGCTCTGTGAAACGGGGGGGGTGGGAAGGAAGCAGGCAAAGCAGATAAGGAAAGCAGAGAAAACAAAAAAGGCGATGACGCCTTTTTTGCATACAATAATATATATCTGGGGAATTACTTTTCAGCCGATTTCTCTAGGAATTTGAACACGGCCTCATTAGTGAGCATGGTCTCAACGTGAATGCGTACGCGCTCATCTGGTGCATCAGGATAATGCTCTTTGATAGCAGCTGTCTGCTCTTCCATCTCTTTTGCATCCGGCTCAATTTTTTCTTCCAAAGCAATGCGATTCAAAATGATTTGCAAGCACACCTTTTTATAGGCAGCATCGCGCCACTCTTTGCGAATATCAGCCTCGGTCTTTTTTACATGCGCAAGATAATCTTCCATGCGTGTGCCCATGCGACTAAGGTCATATTCAAATTCGCGCCACATGCGATTCAATTCTGATTCGATGAGAATGTTCGGCGTGTCGATTTTGGCAGCTGCGACGAGCGATTCGCCAATGCTAATACGACGCTGGTCTTTTGCTTTCTCAGCGCGTTCAAGTTCGAGATTTTCGCGTGTCTTGGCGCGAAGGTCGGCAGCATCCTTGAAGGGACCAATCTCTGCCGCCAAAGCATCGGTCAGTTCCGGTGCGGTCTCGGCCGTCACTTTTTCAGGTGCTGCTTTTTGTTCAGCGCCTTTTTCGGCGGCAGCCTTTTTATTTTTCTCATTGATGTGAATGCTCACGATTTCACGAATGACTTTCTCTACGTCTGCATCAGTCACGTCTGCGGCCGCTTTTGCATTTTTCAATGCCTCTGCGGCGAGAGTGCTGTAATTTTTTAATTCAAAAGTAGGAAAGACAGGCACGCGCGCTTTGAAGGCGAGAGCATTGCCGTGAGCGAGGCGCATAATATCGACTTCAGGACGATCGATGACCTCAATATGATTGTCGATAATAATGTGCTGGTATTCGTGTTCGATAAGATCAGCAGCAGCTTCTCTGAGGAGGCGCTCATCGCCTACCTGCGCGATGACGGCTTTCTCTGGAGCCTTGCCTTTGCGGAAGCCAGGGAGCTCAGCTTCTTTGACTGCTTCCTTGACCGTCTCCACGTAGGCACCTTCAAGTGCCTCAGCAGGAATCTCTGCACTGATCTCAATTTCTGAATGAGCAAGACGCTCAATCTTGAGATTGGTGTAGAGGTGTGGGTGATCGTGATGGCTGCCGTGGTCGTGATCATGGTCGTGGCCATGCTTGTGCGCATGGTCATGCTCAGTGTGCTCATGCGATGCTTTTGGTGTTGGTGTTTTTTGTTTTGGCATTCTGGGAGTCTACATGAGAAATGGTTTTATTTCAATCGAGCACCATTTTTATCAAAACAAAAACCTGTCAAGCATTTACTTGACAGGTTTTTGCATTTCCAAAAGTGGTGCTCGGTTAGAATGAAGCGAGATCGGCATCAGAGTTTGCGCCCTGCAAGCCGTTCAATGCCTGCTCAATAGTGTCAATTTCCTGATCAACTGGAATGGTTGCTGCTGGAGGAAGTGAAGCTATGATATTTGCGCTTGCAGCAGCCTGTGCATTGGCCTGTGTTGCATCAAGAGACGATGTTTCATTGGTGCTTGGCGCTGCTGGCTGCACGTTCTTCTTTTCAAGAGCCTTGCCCCAGAAATAGAGGCCACCTGCAACAATAATAATGACAATGATGATTGAGCCGATGAGTGCGCCGACGCCTCCTTCTTTTGCAGGTACTCCAGAAGGAGCGGCTGCGCGAGGTGTCATAGGGGCAGGAGCAGGTGACTGTGGTGCTGGTGTAGGGCTAAAACCTGGCGCCATGCTTGGTGCTACAGGAGAAGGGGTAGGAGTTGGTTGTGTTGAATTTGAATTTGGACCCATTTGAATGTGCTATTGATTAATAATGAATGAGCATTATTGCGTAGTTGTTGAAGCGCTTGTGCTAGGGCTTGGTGTTGGTGAAGTGGTCACAACAGGGCTCGGAGCAGGGCTAACCGGCTTCAAACGAAGAAGGTCGCGAATGATTTTGGTAGTGTCTGTAAGGGCCTTATTTGCATCCTTAAGACTTGCCTCCGCCTTTTTTACGGCCTCTTTAAAGGCTTCTTTTGTAGCGGGATTTACAGGGGTTGTTGAAGCGTTGCTGTTTACCAATGAAGCGGCAATCTCATTGATAGCAGCCTGTGCTGCAAGAACATCATTCTTTGCACTATCAATCTTTCCACGAGCGGCATCAAGTGATGTGCGGGCACTCGACATATCGCGCTTGGTTGCATATTCAGTGATGCGATTTTCGAGACGGCTCGCTACATCTTCGAGATTCTTCACCATTTCCTCGTTGCGCTTTACGATGTTTTCAGCCTGTTCAATGAGTTTCTTATTACGGTTGTCGACAATTTCTTTCTTGAGTTCCTGGCGATGATCCATGACCTCAACGCGCTTTTCCTGGAGCTTTTTCATAAGTTCCTGGCGATCCTTAAGGATATCTTCGCGGCGAGAGGCTGTGGTTGAAGCGCGCTTTTCGATGAAATCTTCACGCATATCCATGCGATCCTCAGTCGATGAAGCACGCTTATCAATCATGTCCTTGCGCATTTCGAGGATAGCGCGTGTCGAAGTGCCGAGCTTTCCGGCTTCTTCGCGCTTTTTCATAAGTTCATCGATCTTGCCTTTTTGTTCAGAGGTACGCTCCTCCATACGAGCCCTGTTGGCCTCTATCTGCTCCTTCTGGCGAGCAGCATTGACGGCCGGGTTATTTCTCAAAAGGCCCTGTGGAGGAGGAACAGGAGGGCGGGGAGTAATGGTGCCAGGCTGTGGCACGACGGTAGAAATAGGGCTTGCAGAAGGAGTTGAGGCAGTATTTGCCCCCTCTTCAGCGCGGGCTACTCCGGCTTGCGCCACGAGAGCCAAAGCCACTATCAATGCGAACGATATTTTTGACTTCATATATTTGTATTATTGATAATTGTTACTATAGTAAAAGGGTCGAAATATGTTTTTCAACGGCTATAGAGAGCCGTTTTAACAAACACAACGTCAGGGACGTATGTGTTAGGCTATTTTACCGCGAAAGGGCCTTAAAGTAAAAGGGACAAATATAAGAAAAAGTGCATAAAAAATGGGTCAAAAATGCGTCAAAAAAGATGCGGGGTGAAATCGGTAAAAAACAAAACCCCATACAAGGGGCTTTGTTTTCTTTTTCTATCGTAGAGGGATCAGAAGCCTCTATTTCTGCTCGTAGGCCTTCTTATACATAGCAAGACCTTCCGTAAATACCGCTTCAGCCTCAGCGCGACCCTTGAAACCAACCACTTTCACTTCTTTATTTTGCAACGTCTTATATGTTGAGTAGAAATGCTGCATTTCCTTGATGGTGTGAGGATTTAAGTCCTTCAAATCCTTCACATGCTCCCAACGAGGGTCTTTTACAGGGACAGCGATCACCTTATCGTCTGAATCGCCGTCATCAATCATTTCCATAAGGGCGACAGGGCGGACGCGCACCAAAATGCCGGGCATAAGAGGGGTAGTGGTCAATACAATCACGTCAACCGGATCATTATCCTTCCAAAGCGTCTTTGGAATAAAGCCATAATCAAAAGGAAATGTCTGGCTGGTATGCGCGACGCGATCAAGGGCAATAAGGCCGGTTTTCTTGTCGATTTCATACTTATTGTGCGAGCCCTTATTGATTTCAATGATGGTGTTGATTGAGTCAACGCTGCCTGGGTCAATGTCGTGCCAAAGATTCATAGGTTTTGAGAAAATTAAAAGTTAAAAATGAGCGTAGGTTTTTGTGACTGCACTGCGACGAGGATGGGTTTATTTTGCGTTCGCGTCTTTCGTGGCTTCGCTTGCTGCACTTTCACTGCTTGCGACGGCGCCTTCGACAGCGCTTCCATCGGCCTTAGCGGCAATGATGTCGATCTTCCAGCCGGTAAGCTTTGCGGCGAGGCGCACATTCTGACCGCCCTTACCGATAGCAAGTGACTGCTGATCTTCGCCTACCTTTACGGTAGCACGATTCTCCTCGGTATTGATGTCGACAGCAATAACTTTTGCAGGTGAGAGAGCATCTTCGATGAATTTCTTTGGATCTGCTGACCATTCAATGATGTCGATTTTCTCGCCACCAAGTTCGCTGGTAACGGTGTTGACGCGCACGCCACGCTGACCAACCATTGAGCCGATTGGATCGATGTGTGAGTCATTTGATGCAACGGCAACCTTTGAACGAGAGCCAGCCTCACGAGCAATAGCCTTAATCTCAACAGTCTTGCTCGCAATTTCTGGAGCCTCAATTTCAAAAAGCTTTTCGAGGAATTTTGGATGTGAACGAGAGAGGCGGAGACCGACGCCACGCATGCCATCTTCAACGTTCAAGAGGTATGCACGTACGCGCTCGCCCTGCTTATAGCGCTCACCAGGAATTTGCTCTTCATACGGAAGGATACCGGTGGCACGGCCAAGGTCCACGAAAATAGCGCCACGCTCCATGCGCTGCACGGTGCCGGTAACAATGTCGCCCTGGCGCTTGCCGAACTCTGCGAGCACTGAATCGCGTTCTGCTTCACGGATTTTTTGGATAATGACCTGCTTAGCAGTTTGTGCTGCAATGCGGCCGAAGTCAGCCTTGCTTTCAAGAGGAAAGACAATTTCATCGTCGATAGCGGCACCCTTCTTGATGCGCTGTGCATCTTCGATAAGGATGTGGTGCTCGGGATTGTAGCGCACGCGCTCTTCATCGGCCTCGCTCGCTTTTTCTTCGCCAGCGGCCTTGCGCGCAGCAATATCCTCTGCCTCTTCAGGCATAATCACCTTGTCTTTGTCGACAACGATTTTGATTTGATTAAATTCAACGCCGCCGGTGTTGAGGTCGAAGCGCGCGCGAACAATCTGGCCTTTCTTGCCATACTCTTTTTTGTAGGCGGTGGCGAGGGCCATTTCAATAGCCTCAATTACTTTCGCCTTTGGAATGCCGCGCTCTTCCTCGAGCTGAGCGAGCACTGAATTAATGATTTTAAGATCAAACATTGTGGTGTTTTTCGTATGGATGGTGATGCACGACCGGCGCGCATCCGCATACTTTTTATTATGAAATTTTATTAAAAAATAAAGGCCGCCGTGAAGCGCCCTGTACAAAAAAGAGTATACCGCATGGGAGGCGGGGTGTAAAGGGCGGGGGAGGCTGTCCCAATTCACCTAATACCAGCCAGGTATAATGCAATATATGACTACCGAATGACCGTTTACTAATCTCGCGAGAGGCCAAAAGAGATTTTAACTTGATTAAGATACTCTGAAAGTGGTGGTAAGCCGAGTTCACTTCTGATTTTATCGATACTGGCTTCATTTTCTAACGGGAACACCTCAATGGTTTTTATACCTTTAGCTTCTTTGATTTTAAATTGGGTACCGTAGAGTTGTGGTTTACCTGAAATGACTCTCATCTTATCAATAAACATCGCTTTGTGCTCGGCGGCAATGTGCGAGATGGGTTGTTCATCAATGTATTTTGAAAAGACATATTGCAGATCGGGTAAAGGCAGATGCAGG
>CAZKGX010000031.1:0-8096 GCA_964552645.1 uncultured Candidatus Saccharibacteria bacterium | reverse complement strand
GGCGGTGTGACCTGCGTGGCCGAAGCAAAAATCGGCAAAAATTGGAGTGAGATGAAAGATCTGTCTCTGTAATCAATCAAAGTACCAATGCTTTACCTCTATTACGGACATAGCGCCGCCGCAAAGCACAAAGCCGCCGCTTTAGCGGAAAGCCTTTTGGCCAAACAGCCCGATGCGGCATTTGTGCACCTTGCGGCCGGTGCATTTACAGGTGCCGACATAGAGGAGCGCCTCGGCGGGCAGGGTCTTTTTTTTAGTAAATCAATCGTACGCATCGACGGCGCGCTCAGTGATAAGGACAAAACCTCGGCCGACATTCTTGTGCCGCTCCTCGACGTGCTCGCCGCTTCACAAAACATTTTTATCCTTGCTGAAGGGGCGCTCCCAGCTGCCCATTTCAAAGAAGCGGAAAAGCATGCAAATAAAATGCAGGAATGCAAAGACGATGCTCCTCGCCCAAATGGGCAAGTGGGCTCTGCTCCAGCTCTTAGCAAACAACCCGAATTCAATACCTTTGCCGTGGCCGATGCATTGGCGGTGCGCAATGTGCCGCGCACGATCCTCCTCCTCAATGATGCATGGGAGGCGGGTGCCGAGCCTGAACAGGTGCACGGCATTATGGTCTGGCAGGTCAAAGCCATGCTGGCTGCCCATAAAGGCGGCTCAGCCACTGCTGCTGGCCTTTCTCCTTTTGTTTTTAGTAAAGCCAAAGCGGGCGCAAGTGCCTATGGAAGCGATACGATACGCCTCGAACACATGCTTTTTTCTTTGGTCGGCCTTGCTCACCAGGAATGGGGCGAGGGCCTCATGCGCGGCCTTGAGCGGTGGGTGTTGGAGCGGGTGGGGTAGAGTGGTGATTTGTTAGATCAGAAACACCTCTACAAAAGAGAAACATTGAGACTCAGTGCGCCCAGTAGGAATCGAACCTACGACCCTCTGCTTAAAAGGCAGGTGCTCTACCGACTGAGCTATGGGCGCATATTGTATTATCAAACTAACATACTATAAACCATCAAGGGGTCAGAGCTACCAAAACAGCTATGGGCGCATGTTTATTTTCGGCCGAAATACTATCTCCCGGCGACTGACCTGAGCCACTTAAACAGCCACATCTGTATTCAGGCAGAATATAGCAAAAACGGCCTAAAGTCTACATCCGACCTGCGGACAGGGTGCTGACTGTTCCGGCCATCTCCTTTTCCTTACACCTTTGTCTTGCGTTCCTGTCGCACCCCACACAATTGCATTTGCCGCATATATTATGTACCGTGATGGCATGAGACAGCCTCGCATCATACGCCCCGCCCGTACCATTCGCGCCATCCTTTGGGATATTCGCAGTGTCCACAATGTGGGCTCTATGTTCCGCACCAGCGATGGGGTGGGGGTGGAGCATATCTATCTTGCTGGCTATACGCCGTCGCCCAAAGATCGTTTTGGCCGGCCGCGCGCCGATCTCGCCAAAGTTGCATTGGGCGCTGAGGAGAGTGTGCCGTGGACAGCAGTGCCAGATGAAAAGGTGCTTCGCCGCACCCTCACTGCTCTCAAAAAAGAAGGCTTCACCATTGTCGCCCTTGAACAAACCCCGGCGTCACTGAAACTTGGTAGCCCCGAATGCGCTGCACTTTGTGCAAAGCACGACAAAATCGCCCTCATTGTTGGCAATGAAACTGGTGGCGTGCCAGAATGGCTGATTACACTTGCAGATAATGCTATTGAAATCCCAATGCACGGCAAGAAAGAATCACTCAACGTCTCCGTCGCTTTCGGTATCGCTGTATATACCCTCAAAGGTTTGTAGGTCGGTTGTAATTTCTTGTCTAACCTTTTACCTTTTACTTTCCAACGCTGATCCAGTCCACCAATTTTCCATTGCCATCACGAAGCTCAATGGCTTCGCGGCGATCTTTCCAGAGGGTGCTCGTGCGATTCAAATAAATGCGCCACTCTTTGAGGAAAAAGTCGGGCTTCTCTTTGTTTTGGGTGACACACTTTTCATAATTGGCCTGCTCAACAATATATTGGCGGCACTGATAATTGACATTGTCCGGAAATTCTTTGAGTGGTGTGCGGCATGAAGGCCAGCTATCAATGTAATCGAGACATGCATCGCCCCACTGGCGACTTTCTGCGGGCAGGGTGATAGAGCGCAGGCGAGGGCAGTTGGTTGGCAAGGCAGGATTAAAGGTGTGGAACTGCGCATAGTAGCCGATGCATTTATTGAGCAAAAACGATACGCCAATAGGGGAGCGGCCAGTGATAATGTATGCAACTTCTTCGGCAGCAATGGCGAATCGATCTTCTGTAAATCCTATGACACTTGAGCGCGGCAAGACGGCGGCCTTTCCAAGACTTGAAATGCCGCGGCCTGTAGTGGTGCTCATGAGGCTCCAATTGCTGACATCAACGCGGCCAGGGAGTGTCGGATCTGCAGTGAGGGTAATGTATTCACTGAGGGGGTCAGTAGAATTGCTGCCTGAAAATTGTATGCGAATTTGTCTGAAATAGGGCGACTTATCCTTGATGCTCGCATACTGCCTCTGATTAATAAAAGGATTGTTACTTGTGATGACGGCGCCGCTGCCTGTGCCAGTACTTGTGCCACCTGCGGTGCTGCCATTGCTGCTGCCACTGCTACTTCCGCTTCCGGCCGCAGGTACTTTTATTGTCGCCTTCGGCGTAGTCCCTACGTCAAGAAAATGAATCTGTGAACTTGTGATTGGTCCTTTTTGTGATGCCAGTATGCGCGCATTGTGGAGGCCGCCATTTGAAACCCAATAGAAAAAGACGGCCAAAAGCACGCCAATCACTATGAGCAAATCACGCATCGCTTCATCCATGCAAAAATTATAAACCAGATTGGTCTATTGCGCACTGCGTTTCGCTATCGCTTCGATGCTTTTCGCAGCACTCCTTTCTGATGCACACTGCAAAAATGCGCACTGCGCGCGCCAATAACCGTTCTGCAAATAGTGCCGCTGCACCCTTTGCGTTGGCAGCGCTTTCCTGTTTGCCTATACGCTTTATGAAAAGGATGAAAACCGCCACGCTTTCCTTCAATGGTGCGAAAATCGGACATAGAGTCGCCGCCCACTGAAATAGAAAAAGCCAGTATGGCGCGGGCATGTCGCAATATGCTCGCTAGGGCAGTGCGATCAAGAGATGCTGCGGGCGTAGCGGGGTGAATGCCTGCATGCCAAAGGATTTCATCGCCATAAATATTGCCAATGCCTGCCACCACCGTCTGATCGAGTAATGCTTGCTTTATAGGAGTGCGCACTTTGCGCTGCAATCGCTTAGCAAGTACAGCAGGCGTGAGTGTCGCATCAAATGGCTCTGGACCAATAGAGGCAAAAGCCTCTCCCATTTCTTTCTCAGTATTAAAAAGCGTAATGGTAGCAAAACGTCGCATATCAGAGAAAGCGAGATGCTTTCCATTATCCAGAGTAAAGACAAGACGGACATGGCGATTAAAAGGATCGTTCAGCTCATCGTCATTAGCATTGCCGCGGGCTGTCCATATATCCGGCGTGCCGCGACTTTTATTTTTTGGAATATGTATAAATGAGCCATAGAGGAAATGGCCGGTCATTTTCATATGAATGACCATAGTGAGGCCGCCTTCAAGATCGAGGAGGACATATTTGGCACGACGTCGTGCTCCAAGAATCCGTTTGCCAATGACAGCAGCCCGAAACGTTTTCAAATAGGCCGGATTTTTGATGGTCTTTTTGCCAACATGAAAAGCACTTCGATAATCGGTCCATAGATCATCAATGCGAAGGCCAGCAATGTGTGTCGTAAGGCCACGAGCCGTGGTCTCGACTTCAGGTAATTCAGGCATGCCGGCAGTATTGCAGAGTGCCTATTTTGTTGCAAGCTTCACCAATTCTTCGCGAGCGACCGCTGCATCGCTCCACGGCATTTTGCTTCCACGAGGACCCATAATATAGGGGTCAGTGCCTTTTCCAGTAATAAGCACGGCCACTTTTTTTCCACTGCGTGCATCGGCGGTTACAGCGTGTACTTTCGCAGCTTCTTTCAGTGCTGTTGCAATGGCTTCGCGGCGGTCCATGATGATATGAACCGGCACGATCGTATCGGCAATAGAGCGTCGCATGCTTTCTACTATATCGAGAGGGTGCTCATCATAGGGGTCTTCATTGGTCAAAATAATATGCGAACAATAATTGGCTGCGGCCTTGGCCATATGGCTGCGCTTCCACGTATCGCGCCCACCGCCCGTATTGCCGAGCACGCAGATAGCGTGGCGATGAGGAAATGCGCCATAGAGAGCCTCAAGGGATTCTTTGGTATGGGCATAATCAACCACCACTTCAAATGGATCGGTCTGAATCATTTCTGCGCGACCATGAATGACGGTAAGGCGACCGAGGGCGCGCTCAAGATCATCGACAGTGCAACCAATTGCTCCGGCATAGGTCCATGCAGCAATAATGTTTTTTGCATTAAAAGCGCCGCGTAGGGGAGTGGTGAGCGTACGATCAGAAAGGGTAAGGCTAATACCTGTGTCTGTAACGGAAGCTTTTACGTTATCAAGGTGATAATGCAAAATAATTGCACAGGCAGGTGATGGCGCCGCTTCTCGTATCGCTTTTTCAAAGACCGGTGTCATAGTGTCTTCTGCATTCAAAACAAAAATCTTTGCCTTAGCGGTGTTCGAAAGGGGAGATGTATTTGTGGTGGCCGCAATGTAGCGAGCAATACTCACCTTTGCTTCAGTGTATGCTGCATAGGAACCGTGTGATTCGATATGCTCAGGGGCGAGATTAGTAAAAATAAAACCGGAGCCAAAAATAAAACGATTACGATATTGGCGCGCCGCTTCGGATGACATTTCAAGGACGACATGGCTGCAACCAGCTTTGCGTGCGCGCGCCAAAAAACGATGGAGGAAAAATCTGCCGGGCACGGTCATTTTATACATATTTGGCATTTCTTCATCGTTGATGGAAAATCGAATGGTGCTTGCCGATGCCACCTTCAATCCATGTGCGCGCAAAATAGCAGCCAAGATTTCAACGGTCGAGCTCTTGCCCTTTGTGCCTGTCACCTCAATGACATGCATACCTCTCGAAGGGAAGCCAAAATAGAGCGCTCCAGCAAAGGCCAAAAGGAAATGATATGCCGGCTGGAAAAACCGAAATATCGGGCCTGGAATGAAGCGGGCAATAAAGCTAAGGGTGGAAGAAAGCATCTTAGAAAGTATGTAAGTATGTAGTTATGTAAGTATGGAAGTGGGGAAAAAACTAAGAGCGACCGAGTAACTTGAGTGCTTCGCGTACGCGCTCGCTGGCGGACATTGGTTTGCTTTCTGTATTGGCATGCGCACCCACACTCGCTCCTGCGCTGCCTTTCTTTTGTATTTTAGCACTATCCTTCTCTGCACGGTGTTGTTTTGCCACCTCAGCCAGAGCGGCGCGCACTTCTTTATCGCTCCATCCAAGGCCG
Source organism: uncultured Candidatus Saccharibacteria bacterium (assembly GCA_964552645.1). Classification (GTDB taxonomy): domain Bacteria; phylum Patescibacteriota; class Minisyncoccia; order Phycocordibacterales; family CAZKGX01; genus CAZKGX01. The sequence continues at coordinate 2,624 of CAZKGX010000031.1, read as the reverse complement.
CGCAATGCTTCGAGGGCGTCGCTCTCTTCGCGGGCTGCCTTTGAGGCATGGGCCATGCTTTCATGATCGTCACCCGCCTCACTTGCAAGGGCGGCAACTTTCTCCGACAATTCACGCACCATTTTTTCGGCATTCTTTTTGCCAATGCCGGGAATTTTTGCCAAATAATCAGGATCGCCAGAAGCAATGCCTTGGCGCAAGGTGGCAGCCGGTGCTGCATTCATAATATTGAGGGCGGTTTTCGGCCCAATACCCGAAAGGGTGATGAGGAGTTCAAAGAGGGCAAGCTCTGCTTCGGTGGGGAAGCCATAGAGGTCGATGTCATTGTCGCGCACAGCAGTATGCATCCACAATGCAACGAGGGGCTGCTTATTTTGAGGGGTAATGACATAGCCGGCCGCCGTATCCTCGGTGGTATGCACGGTATATCCGACGCCGCCGCTTGTCTGCACCACCAAGGTGCTTCCACGGTGGCTCATAAGTGTGCCCTCTATATAACCAATCATATACACATCATATAGGTTGTGCTGGTCTTGCGCAATTTGCAAAATAATGTACTATGTGTCGCATGGCAATTACATCTTCAGCTAAAAAAGCTATTCGCAGCTCAGCGCGCAAGAGTGTGTTCAACGCTCGTCGCAAGTCTGCTGTCCGCTCTGTTACCCGTGAGATCAAGAAGCTTGTCACCGACAAGCGCGTTAAGGAGGCAGAGGCTCTTATCAGCAAGGCATACAAGGCTATTGATAAGGCTGCAAAGGCAAAGTATTTCAAGAAGGGCAAGGCTGCTCGCTACAAGTCACGCATTGTTGCTTTCATTAAGCGCGCAGCAAAATAATTTCCGCACCGACTCCCGATTTCAGAATACAAAAAGAAGAGCCGCCCAATGGGCGGCTTCTTCGTGCGGGAGGGGTGGGGCTGGTGTAAAGAAAGGGCAGCTTCTTCATTTTGCACTCACGAAGGCGAGCGCAAGAAGAGCGAGACTAATAATCTGGCAAGCAAGGCCGATCTCTTTGGTCTTGCTACGGCGACCGAAGATCACCGCAAGAAGACCGGCTCCGGCCAAGGTGGGAACCGCTAAGACCCCAACGAGTTGTAGCTTTTCCATTCCGAGGAATAGTATAGCGCATGTATAAAAAAAGTGTGACGCAGCAGCATCACACTTTTTCTGTTTCCTGTGGATACCTTTAGATGCAGGCTCTATTGCATATCTGGTGGCAACCAACCCAAAGCTCTACCGATAAGAATAATCACAATTGCAACGGAGTAATACGTTAAGGGCATTGCTAGAAGCGGCAGTATGTGGGCCAAGAATCCGGCTTTTTTTCGAGGTGTATCGACAACGGCGTCAATGCTTTTTCGTACTACAAGGAATGGTACAAAAGTCATGGCCCAATAATTTACCATGATGTATGGTGTGAACAGAAGAAGGGAGGGCTGATTCAAAAATGTTTGTAGGCCATCACCAAGAGATTGAGCAAGTCCCATAATGAAAAGGAAAGAAAAAGCAGTATATTGATAGCGACGTGCGAAGAACCATATTACGGAGAATATACAGAGATATGCAGGGAAGGTGAGAATTAGATCAATTGCGGTATTGCGGAATATTTGTTCAGGGGACATGCCAGGAGTGACCAGGAGAGCCATATTGAGCGGCCGTGAAATCATATAGCTTATCTCACCAAAGGTTGAGCCAATGAGGGAAAGGATGATAAATGTTCGCTTTGGGTGTTTTATTTGCAGATTGCGACCAAAAAGATAAAAGAGAAGGAGGCTGACTGCAAAGTACGACATTATGGCAATGCGTGTGGCGGCGCTATTGTCTATGCCTGTAATGGAGAAGGGTATGGCAATAGAAACAAAAAACCATACACCAAGAGTGATGAACCAATTTTTCTGTGACATGGAGATTATTTAAAAAATAAAACTGTCCGACACTTTATCAAAAAAAGATAATAAGGCGTCCGCAAAAGTATAGCAAGGTTTTTTATAAAAGAAAAAGAAAGTCGCCTCGGAAGGCGACTTTCGGAGGCGACTCGGATCTCAACGATGCGGACTCTTCGGTCTGACTGACCGCAGGAGGGTCCTCTTCTGTTCGTCGGGGGAAAGCTTGCTCTTTGCTACAGCCGCCTCTTCTTTGGTCTTGTGGCGACTGATTTCCACAACAGCCGGTTCACCCTCTATTTCCAGACTCATGATTCCGGCAGCAAACTCGTAGCCGATTTCGTATGTAGACAGACCTTCGTCGGTAAGGCGAAACAATGCCCACTCATCGTCCGCCTTCATGTTTCCATTGATAGAGATCACTACCAATGGGACACCGATGATCAAGACATCACCAATCATCAATCCGTCTTTGTGTGTTGATGTGCGAAATGTTGTTTGGTCTCCAGCCATAAGGATCTCTCCTTTGTTTTGGGGTTAATGTACGTTCTGTTCGTCTCGAACTATAGACGAAAGTGTGCACCAGTGTCAATTTTGGTTTTTATTTTGTAATGATAGAATCCGGAATCGCACAAACTCGATTCCATCCGGAATCGCCGAAGCCAATTCCATCCGGAATCGCCGAAGCCAATTCCATCCGGAATCGCCGACTACGTCGGCAGGTGCTTTTCTCGTTTTGCTTT
>CAZKGX010000030.1:0-8206 GCA_964552645.1 uncultured Candidatus Saccharibacteria bacterium | reverse complement strand
TTTTTGCTATACTCGCGCGGGCGGGATTTTTCCCATGATCTTTTGATAGAAAACTGTAGTACATAACAATCAAACACGGAGGTACAATGAGTGGTATTTTTCGAAGACCGGCATCGCCGAGTAGTGGGGTAGGTGCCCCACCTATGACGGTTGGTGAGTTCAGGCAAACGGTGGCTCTCGCCTACACAGTGAATGCGCCTTTCCGTTTTGACCTGCTCTTTACCATACAGAGTCAGGCCCCCTCGGCACAGCCGTCGAAATTCAAAGTGCATCCTGTAGGTACGTTTCGGGTGCCGCCGGGATACGATGCCCAAGGAGAACTCCAAAGGTTTTGTACCGAACATGCCTCTCGTTTCGGTGGTAATCGGTGCCGAAATGTCCTGTCTCTGTGCGAAACGGTGCAGGACGTATTGCAGCCCGATGAGCTTATTGAGGTTGAGGTACTCGAACAAACACAGCCTATGACCCACAGAGAGAGAATCGCCCTCCTCAAGGAGCGCCAAGCCCTCTTTGTTGGTCCAAGTGGTCTCGTATTTCTGTGCCAGCAGCATCGGGCCGCCTTTACTCGCTGGGGGACATACATGTCATACAGCAATGATAACCCAGCCATGGTGGCAGAGGGTATTGCGGTGCGCGGGATAGCCTATCTGTCGGCTCATTCGGGTGGAAGCCATGTTCTAGGGGTGGTGGCGTTGCGCGAGACCTATCCCGCCGGTAGTTTCCTGGTTTGTTTCAAGAAAGTCCTCGAAGACCTCAATCTTCCGTAGGTCTCTCTTTCTTTGCGACCCTCGCGCGACACTGTCGGGCGGGGGTTTTCTTTTGCCATATCGTGTGGCACTCTCGGCATCTCTTCTATTGCATTAAAAAGAAAAAGCGATACATTAGGATGACGCGATAGCTGCAGAAGCAGATAGAAGCGGACAGGACGTTATAACACACATGAACGCCATATTTTTTTCCATCGCTGCATTTATATCCACCTTCCTTGGCGGTCTCATTTCTCTGCATCAAAAAGAGCGCCTTCACCATATTATGGGCTTTGCGGCCGGTGTGATTATGGGTGTGATCTTTTTTGATATTTTTCCTGAGATTATGGAATTGGTGGGGCAGAGAGGTTCTGATCCTATATGGCCAATGCTTGCTCTTGTGGTTGGCTTCCTCTTTTTTCATATCATTGAAAAATCTATTCTCCTTCATCATTCACATGAAAATGAATACGGCAGCCACACCCATCCGCACGTAGGTGTTGCATCGGCGCTGGCACTTATTGGACATAGCTTTATGGACGGTGTAGGTATCGGTCTTGGTTTTCAAGTTAGTCCCTTCATCGGTCTCTTGGTTGCCTTTGCGGTGATCGCGCACGATTTTACCGATGGCATGAATACTGTATCGCTTTTATTGCATCATAAAAATAGTGAGAAGCGCGCAAAATGGTTCCTCTTTTTCGATGCCTTGGCGCCCATTCTCGGAGCACTCAGTGCAACACTCTTTGTGGTGCCTTATGGATTCTTGCTTCTCTATCTTGGGTTTTTTGCCGGCTTCCTGCTTTATATTGCAGCCAGTGATATTTTGCCTGAAGCGCATAGCAAACACAGTTCATTTGGGCTTATTGGCCTCACTGCTCTTGGTATGGCCCTCATTTTTGTGATTACGCGACTGATCTAAGCGACCTCATTTTGCCGTATACGAAATCGGCTCGTATTACATTAAAATATTTTAAAATACTTTAAAATTTTAAAATACACGGCTATCATATGCCCAATGCAAAAGCGCTTGGCGCTGTTTCTGATGGCAAGAAGCATCTCCTTTGTGGCAGTGCTTTATGATCTGTGCAATGTGCCGTCGCATAGCCATCCAGCGTTTAATCTGGCGCTCATCTTCTATTGGTATGCGCCTTCCCATAAAGTATCGACAATACCATTCAAACCATCCGCGCGGATCATCTTTATAGATCCAACCTTTTGCCCGCCACACAGAGAGGGGTTGGCTGGCATTCACACCAAAACAATTCAGAGCAGGGTCATGCTTCTCCGTGCATAGTTTTGCATGAGTAAACCACGATGCTGGATATTCATCACGGCAATCATTCATATATTTGCCACCAAAGACACCAAGGGCAAGCATTTCTGCGGGCGTCAGGTCAGGGGTAAAGCGCGGGTCAAAATCCTTGCCCATAGGGGCAGAGAGGGTATAGGTATAGCCCTGCTGCATGCGATTGTTGACGATAATCTGCTTCATGGGAATCTTTTTGAATGCTTTGCACGACACTGCGCCAGGCACCGCGTGATTGCGATTACATTTCTGAGGTGGTGATGTCGCGTGGTGTAAAGAGAGCGAGTGTCCACTCAAACATAATACGGAAGCGTTTGCTCCATGAAAGGAATTTTGAGAGGTAAATAGTGCGCCACATCCACCATGCAAACATGCCGCTCACGCGCATGCCATATACTTCGCCTACGGCATAGCGTTGACCGACCGACACAAAAGAACCTTTTGATTTGAAAATAAAAGCATGGACGCTCGAGAGTGGCTTCTTTTCAATCACTGCTTTTATGTTTGCTGCCACGAGAGCGGATTGACCGACGGCTACTTGTGCAAGCATAGGGAGGGGAGCGGCGACATCGCCCAGAGCAAAGATGGTGTCAGTGCCGCGCACGCGGAAATGTTCGTCGATAGGGAAGCGTCCGGCTGGATTCATCTCTAATGGCTGCGCAAAAGCCGGAGCTTGCGCTTTTACACCGGCAACCCAAATGACGCTGCGTGTAGCTATCGTCTCGCCGTTTGAAAGGACGACTTTATTTGCGGCAACATCCTTCACGCTTGTGCCAAGCATCATATGAACGCCTTTTTTGATCAGGCGCTTCTCAGCTTTTTTGCGTAGATTGGGGTGGAATTGTTCCAATATGCTCTGGCCAGCACTAACCAAGGTGACACGTGTCTGCCAGGCGCGCGGTATGTGATAGCGAGCGGCCATGCCATAGACGAGCTCGGAAAGTTCCGCCACCGTTTCAACGCCTGTTGGACCACCACCAACGACGACAAAAGAGAGGTAGCTCAATGCTTCCGTTGGCATCTGCACTGCTTTCTCAAAACAATCAATAACGTGGCGGCGAATGCGTTCTGCATCGGCCAGGCTCTTCAAAGGAAGGGCATTGTGCTCGGCGCTTGTATTACCAAAATATTGCGTGGTGGCTCCAGTGGCTACCACAAGAATATCGTATGGCACCGTCGTGTCTGTTTGAGGTTGAGCAGTATTTTGTATGGCCACCGTGCGGCCTGTCTGATCGATGTTCTTAATTTTGCCCTGCAAAATATGAACATTGTGTCCGGCAAATATTTCGCGTAATGATTCTGCGGCGCTTTGCGAGCTCAGACTGCCAGTTGCTACTTCATGAAGGAGGGGGGTAAAGAGAAAATAATTTGTTTCATTGACAATAGTAAGATCGATAGCGCCACTGCATACGAGAGGTAATAATTTTTTGGCGGTGTAGACACCACCGAAGCCTGCACCAAGGATGACCACTTTTTTTGCTGATTCCATTGCATAAGTATACAAGGGAATACAATGAGGTGCTAGAATACAGCTATGAAAATAGTCTGTATTGCTATTGGCAAAAAACACGATGCGATGTTCGAGGAAGCAATCGGCGACTATTCTGGTCGTATTGGCCGACACATTCCACTGGAGTGGCGTTTTATTCCTGCATCCGATGCTCGTCGCGAGGCTGAAAGCTTTGCCAAAATGGTGGATCAATTGAGCTCGCCCTACGTAGTGGTGCTCGATGAGCGCGGCAAAGAATATTCCACACAGGAACTGGTCGACTTTGTGGAGAAGCGCATGGTAGCGGGGGAGAAGACGGTGGTCTTTGCTATAGGCGGCGCTTTTGGTTGGGATCAATCAGTGCGCGATACCGCTCAAACCGTCTGGTCTCTGTCGCGCCTGACCATGCCGCACCAGCTGGTACGTGTCGTCATGACTGAGGCATTGGCCCGCGCTTTGTCGGTTATCAAGGGTGAGCCGTATCACCACGCCTAAACCACACCCATACACCATGAAAGCACAAAAAATACTTTTTCTTCTCATTGCTGCCGGTTATTTTGGGTATTGTATAGCCACGCCGGGCACATGGCATCTTATTGATGCTGCCAATCTTATTTTCCATGAAGCAGGGCACACGCTTGCGCCGGCATTTATCTTCGGTCAATGGTTCAATATTCTGGCCGGTTCATTGTTGCAGGTGCTCGTGCCTTTCATTGTTCTCCTCTATTTTTTGAATCAAGGAGACCTCTATTCGCCGGGTATTGTGGCTCTATGGCTGGGGCAGAGTATCGTCAATGTATCGGTGTATGCCTCTGATGCGCTACAGCAGGCTTTGCCACTCCTTGGTGGTGACGATGTGATTCACGATTGGAATTATCTTCTTAATTCGTTGGGTCTGGTAAAAGAGGCGCATCTAATCGGCTCGATTATCTATTTTATCGGTATCGCTACGGTCATTTTGGGATGCGTCATTGGCCTCAGTTCTGTTAAGGATAAAGAAAAAATCTGGTACAATAACTAGGTCGCATTTCATCTCTCATTCGTATCATATGGTTTGTGGACACACGGTATCGTCTTATTAATTTAATACCCCAACACTATGAAAGGATTTCGCATTAATATAGAAAAAGAAAGTATTGCTAATACGGATTATCGTCGCGTCTTGTATACCGGCCGCTATAGTCAGCTTGTTGTTATGTCATTGCCTGCCGGTGTGGAAATTGGCAATGAAGTGCATGGTCTCGATCAGTTTATTCGCATCGAAAAAGGGCAGGGCACTGCTATTCTCAACAATGCTGATAAGGCAACCATCGCTGACGGCGATGCCATTGTGGTACCAGCAGGGACGTGGCACAACATTATCAATACAGGAAATGAGGATTTGAAGCTCTATACCGTATATACGCCACCGCAGCACGTCGATCATACGGTGCAGCCGACTAAGGCCGATGAAAAAGAAGAGCACTTTGACGGTAGAACCACAGAAGATGCCAAGTAAGACACGACATACAAAGAGTCGCATTGCGCATGATGGGGGAAAGGCCTCAGAGCGCCTTCTGCGTGATATTTTTATTATCACCATAAGCGTGGCGGTGGCGTTTTTATTGGCACGCTCCAGTGTGATTGAACAAAGTGTTTTGGGCTTTGCCCAAACTATAGCCACCTTGGCAGGCAGTACTGTCATTATCACTGAAATGGGATATGCTTTGGCCGCATTTCTTGCTGGTATTTTCTTTACCTCAGCATTTACCATTGCTCCGGCCGCAGTGGTACTCGCTTCATTGGCACAACATGGCAATATGTGGCTCGTGGCCGCGGCGGGAGCGATCGGTGCCATGATCGGAGATTTTATTTTGTTCTACTTTATTCGCGATGTGTTTGCTGTTGATTTACAGACAGCTCTGCGTCGTTTGCATTGGGCTCGCCATACGGCGTGGTTGCATGGCCACGTTATGCGTATCTGTGCGCCTATTATCGGGGCGCTTATTATTGCTTCGCCTTTGCCTGATGAACTTGGTCTTGCATTGATGGGATTTTCTCGTATGAAAGCACGATATCTTGTGCCTATTGCTCTCTCTATGAATTTTTTGGGCATACTTCTCATAACTTTTATTGCACATCTGGTATAGTAGAGGAGCGACAGGACTCTTTTGTTTGTTTTATTCATTAAAAATATATAAACATATGTTTACCACACAATTGTCGTGGCGTTATGCGACAGGTTTATTTGACGGCTCAACATTGGCACAGGAAAAAGTGGATACTATTTTGGAAGCGATACGCATGAGCCCTTCTTCATTCGGCCTCATGCCGTATCAGGTGCAGGTTATTACAGATAAAGCATTGCGCGCTAAGCTTAAAGAAGCCGCATGGCAGCAGCCACAGATTGATAGTGCTTCGCACCTCCTGGTCTTTTGTGCGCGCACTGATTATGACAAACTCCTCAATGATCATGTTGCCGATATGGCGACGGCATCGGGGAAGAGTGCAGCTGATTTTAAGGATTATGAAGCGATGGTGAAGGGTGCCGTTTCTCGTCTCAATAAAGAAACAGGGCCGCTTTCATGGGCATCATTGCAGGCCTATATCGGTCTTGGTTTTGGATTGGCAGCTGCTGCTGAGCTTGGTGTGGATTCATGCCCAATGGAAGGCTTCGATCCTGCTGCATTCAAGACGCTGCTCGGTTTGCCGGCACATATCACTCCTGTGGTGCTCCTTGCTCTTGGAACGCGCGCATCAATTGATCAGCCTCGTCCGAAAGTGCGCCCAACAAAAGAAACCCTTTTCGTTATGCGATAGTGCGGTAGTATGGTGGTATGAAAGTGACCGTAAAAGCAAAGACACGCTCCAAGCACCCTTCTCTCACGAAGGTGGGGGAGCGTGATTTTGTTATCGCCGTAAAAGAGCCACCTCTCGAGGGGCGGGCGAACAGCGCTATCTATAGAGCTTTGGCCGAGTATTTCAATATTCCTCTATCGCAGATACGGCTTATTTCCGGTGCCGGCTATAGAGAAAAAATATTCGAAATTGATATCGATAGCTAAAAGAGAGGTGCTCACACACGTGGGTGTGTTAATTCGGAGAGGTGCCGATGCGAGTGATCATATTCCCCGATATGCCGCCTTCGCATTCAGTGTCGATCAGTTCGCAATAGCCACCAGGATTTGCATCTCCTACAACCCAAGGTCCAGCAGTCCATACGTTATAGTACATATAAATCATCGATGAATAGGGTGAGAAGATGAAGGTGCCACCTTTTTGACCAACTACCACCATGTAGACGCTCCCGTCGCAGCAATAGTCGACATAGACTACTTTTCCACCAAAAGGGAGGGCGCCTTTCATTTGTGCGTCAGCGCGGGTTTTATAAGAAAGGACAATGATAACCAGGGCCAGCATGAGTGATGCAAGAATCGGTCCCCAGCGATATGTCTTTTTTGTTGTAGAAGGAGGCATGATGGTTGTTTATTTTATATACACCCGACGGTTATGGTGCGAAAGGGGGGGGTAGTGGGCGAATTACCAAATAACCGCAGTGAAAAATACTTGTTGTGGTGAACCGCCATTATCATTGAGTACACCAATGCGCATTTTGATCTGAGTAGGGATTGGATTGCGCTTGTCGTCATCATGCAATTCTTTGCGCATATTGCGGAGGCGTTGGAGTGGGGTGAGGCCGCCCATATTGAAGGTAAGTGTCTTTCCATCACTTGAACTAAGGCCGGTGATGAGGCCGTACGGTGTCCATATCTGATTATTGGTCGGTGTGAAATTGCCACCAATGGCGGTAACTGTATCTGTATACCACGCTCTATCAGGAATTAGTTTGGTAATGAAAGGAGCGTTTTTCCCCGTTGTATTGCCAGTGAAAAACGTTGGAAGTGTTGCAGTAGCTTCAGGTACATACAAAGAAATAACAGCTGTCTTTTTTCCTGAACGAGTACCCGTTGCTGTTGCGGTGGTTGTTACTTGGGCTTTGAACGTCGCTCCATTTTTTCCTGTTAAACCGCCAGGAATCGTGGCTGTTGCTTTGTAATTATTGTTCGGATCGATGGTAAGTGGCGCAAAGAGACCGTTTCGTATACCAGTGCCGCTTATAAAGAGCTCAAGGTTTTGAAAATATTTAAAACCAACACCGTAGACAGTGACGGTGTCGTTTGGGCGCACCAATGAAGGGCTCACGCTCACGATGTAAAGTTTCTTGTCCTCATTATTACCTGTGAATTGCTTGCTTAATCGGGTCACAATGTCAGCCTCTGCTACCTTGCCATTTTGAATATCGTTAATGAGCTGGTCGCGACTCTTGAACCATGCAATGCGCTTTTGGGAGAGAGCGAGGATTTTATCGCGCACACTGCCAGCGGCCACGCCGCTTGGGGCCTGCCTACCGAAACTATCCAGCAATTCGGCTTTGTATTTTGTGTGGAATTTCTTAATGGCTTCACCTGTCTCTCTGCTGAAATAGGTATTTTCATTGCCCGGTGCATCAATACCAGTCAGGGCAATGCGCGTGTCTGGATCATCGTTCAGTACTTCCTTAAGAGAAACAATATCCTGTCCTTTGGTCATTCCAAAATAATACGTCTGGCGAGACGGCAGAGTGCTACTGTATTCTGTGTTTAAGCCATAGAGTGCGCTTACGGTACGCGCCACTTCATCGCCTGT
>CAZKGX010000029.1:0-8216 GCA_964552645.1 uncultured Candidatus Saccharibacteria bacterium | reverse complement strand
CTACCCCATCAAGTGCAGGATCAAATGCTGGCTCTAGTACCTCAACAGGTACTGGCGGCACCCCTTCTACTGGTTCATCAAATGCCGGCTCAGGTACTTCAACTGGCACTGGTACTACCCCATCATCTGGTGGTTCAAATGCTGGCGGCAATACCTCAACTGGTTCAGGCAATCCTAATACAGGCACCTCGAATGGTGGCGGCAACCCTTCAGGTGGCACAAGCACCACTACCCCAGGTTCTGGCGGTGGCAATGGTGGTGGCAATACCTCAACCGGTTCAGGCAATCCTAATGTCGGCGTAACCGTCGGCGGTGGTGGTGGCAATGGTCCGATCTTTGTCGGTGGTTTTGGTACAACCTCTACCAGCTCTGCAGCGGCTATTGCCGAAGCACAGCGCCAGTGTTCACTTATCGTCAATTCACTTCGTATCGGAGCAAGCAACAATCGTCCTGAAGACGTCCGCTTCCTCCAGCGTTTCCTTCGTGATATTGAAAAGGCAAATGTCGAAATCAACGGCATCTTTGATCAAAAGACCTTCAATGCAGTGAGCGCTTTCCAAGTGAAGTACACTAAGGATATTCTTGCTCCATGGGGTGCCTATATCCCTTCTGGATACGTAAACATTACGACCAAGAAGAAGATTAATCAGATTTACTGTGGTCAGGCTATCAACTTCAATGCAAGCGAGATTGCCGTTATTAATGATTTCAAGGCTCGCCGCGCTGCAGCCCGCGCCAATGGCACTGACATTGATACAAGCGAGATCGGTCTTGGCCATTCAACCACTTCAAGTGGTTTGGCAGAGACAGTAAAGAATATGCCTACCACGAGCGTTGCAACAGCAAGCTCAACTCGTAGCCGCTTTATTGACGCGACCGCATCAGCTATTCGCGCCGTCCCTATCTCTATCTACCACTTCTTCAATCGCCTCTTCCATAAGAATTAAGAGCTGCGTTTGCAGAGAATGCAGACAAAGAAAAGAAAGCCGGCCTATGCCGGTTTTCTTTTTATGCTTTACCTTTTACCTTTTATTCCGATAAAGAGCTTCGCTCTTTCTTCCGACGGCGCTCAGATGAAGTGTTCGCAAGCGACCACTCATCATTCGCTTGTCGGAATAAACGATGGATGACGTGACTGCTTGCAGGCATGACATCCGAGTGCAGTCGGAAGAAGCTACGCTTACTTTCCTTGCTCCACCTTCAAAGAGAGCGCTCTTTATCGTATACTTTAGCCATGAAGATTAATTGGAAGAAAATCCTCTTTGTGCTTTTGGCGCCCATTTATTTTGGTATGGCCTATTTTTTAAATAAAACATATGGCTGGTGGTCGGACCTATGGTCATAATCTCATCCCAATGAAGCGCTCTTTCATTTCTATGTATAAACACCTTCGCCACTACTACACACTCCTCACACTCCTTGTCCTTGGATGCGGCCTCTTTGCCGCACCCCTTCCTGCGCATGCGACCTCTGAAAATGGCATGCCGGAAGTGACCTACCTTTCCGTCTATCCGACCTCAGTCAGTTCGCGTCAATATGCATCGCTCACATGGACCATAACGGGCGGCGGCCATGAAATTACCTTTCCTTGTATTGCCGGTATAAAAGTGCGTCGTGCCGAAAATGAAACCGATATTCCATGTGGCGTCGTCTACAGTGTAAGTCAGCGTGCTTCAGACGATATGATGTTTTCTATTTCAAATACAACAGGCAAAACACAGACCATTACCTTTACTGTGACGCCAAAAGATTCGGGTGGTGGCAGCTATGCTTCTTTGGCTGAGACAGTAGATATAAGCGTCAATCCTTTAGCGCTTCCTATTTTGACCTTTGAGGCGGCGACCACAACATTGCGCAGCGGCAGTACCACGGCATTTTCTTGGACTGCTGATAAGGACCTCATTGGCGTCAATATATGGTTTGCCTGTACGCCGGGCATAAAGGTAATGGCACCTGCCATAACCGATCCTATAAGTGGCGAGCATCTCGGTTACCTTCCTTGTGGTCAAGCTGCTCTACCGCAAAATCTGTCTGCCAATGGTTCGGTCGATCTTATGCTTTTTAATGAAAATACCCAGGACGCCAGCGTAGAGGTGCGCGCTCTGCCAGCCCTTGCCCCTGACGCTGATGGGAATCAACAATACGATGTCACCCATTCAATGGGCGGTGTCGTGACCGTCCTTGGGACGCGCCCTATTACGCCTCTTATTGAAAGCATAGACGTGCGCAATAAAGGCGGAGCGCTTCACCTTGCAAGCAGCCAAGCACACGAGCCATTTAAGACATTGTCTGGTGCCACAAGCACGATCACATGGACAGGCACCGGACCCTATGGGACCAATTTTTCCATTTCATGTGCCGATGGTATACGCGCCTATCTCATCTCTGAAGATGAGACCGGTGCAACAAGCACGCAGCTTATTTTGCAGGCCAAGCAGCCCGAGGTCTGTGACCGTCCAGCATTTTCAAGCGCCATCGACAGCGATGTGCGCACCATGACGCTTCTATTGGTAAATGATACCGACGTGCCACGCGCCATTACCGTCACCCTCTTGCCCGCACGCTCGCAAAGTGAATATCTCCAAGGGCAGCCGCTCACCTTCTTTGTGCTTGGCAAAAGCGTTACAACCTGGCCAGGATTGGTATCAAATGCACTCTCAAAGGCAACCACTCTTATTAAGAAATTAACGACCGCAAATACGAATACGAGCACAAGCACAAGCACAGGCGCGGGCGCGGGTATAGCCACAAGCACGGCAAAGACAGCCACTTCAAGTACAGCGACGAAGAGCCCAAGTGCAAGTCCAAGTCCGAGCAAAAAGCCGACTACCACCACGACCTCCACAACCACAGCCGGGAAAGCCTTCACCCTCACCCTCAAGAAAGGTTCCTACAATAGCCAGGTCAAAGCGCTTCAGAAACTATTAGCCAAAGACCCCGCCCTCTACCCCGAAGCAGCAGCCACCGGTTATTTTGGCCCTGCCACCGAAAAAGCAGTGAAGCGTTTCCAACTCAAAAACCGCATCCACCGCCCTACAGATGAAGGTTATGGCCAAGTAGACAAAGCCACTCGTGATGTGTTGAATACTTTATAGCCCTCCCTTCAATGGCTTATTCTAGGCCTCCTTGGCACCCCCTCTTTTTGCATCCCCAAAAAGGCTCGCATCTGGGGCGCTTTCATATATAATTGCCCCAGATTTTCGAGACCTATGACAACGGATATTGTGCCGCTCGGGACAGCCGTCCCTTTGCGGTATTTCGCTTTTGGAGAACGCTTGATTGCCGGAGATGGGACTGACCCCACCTCTTCTTGGATTGAGGTATATGGACGGATATGTATACCCAGACCAAGAAAGAGGCGGGGGAAGACAACCTCATCACTGACTGACGCATGGGCAAATTTTGTATGTCTCCGCTGGGAGCACTATCTGTATCGAGGTGAGGAGTGCGAAGGGTGGAATCTTGCATTTGATATTCACCTCCCTCGCAACCCCGATACTGAAAATGAAGAGGAGCAGCCGTATTTCCTCTACACAGAGACAGGTACAGGACTGATCACTGTACGCTTCCTCCTCATTGACCTAGCTAATCAGCTCTATCCTGGCGGCCGAGCGCCGAACCCAGTACCTTCAGGTAACAATGGGAATCACTCTCCCATTCACACACAAAGACCTGCGCCTGTGGCGAAAGCCCCAGCCAGCTCTTCTTCATAGCCCGCCCCGTCCCAACGGCGCGGGCTGGCTTTTTTTATAAAGATATGGTATACTTATACAAGCGTAATGGAGGGCTTCCTGGTACTCTTCATAGCGAAATGAGTTTCTCGACGGGACAGCTTCGACAACTAACTGTCAAAAATTCATTAGCACAGAAGAGTGTTCAGAGGAGCCCTCCGCCCCTTTCCATCGATTTAGGTCTCGTACGTCCCCCGTTCGGGACACCCTATCCCCGCATAGGAACGAGATCGGAGCGCCGTCTCAGTCTGTATTTCATGTCGCCTGACGGCGGCGTGGGAGAAAGAGGACGGCGCTTTTCAATTTATCAAACATGTGGTATTATCATCGGGCTACAGGGTCGTGCTCATCGTAGTAGAATCGCGCGTCAGTTAGGTAGGCCACCCTGCGTATCTTCCTTTCTGGGGGATGTCGGAAAAATAGCATGCGTGGGGAGCCGACTCCCCACGTTCTTTTATCCCTGCTCCCTTTCACTTTTTATTTTTTATTTTCTACGATGCAAATTCGCAATATAGCAATCATAGCCCACGTGGACCACGGTAAGACAACCCTTACCGATGCCATTTTGAAGCAGACGGGCGCGGCCAAGGAAGGTGCGTCAATGGACTCAAATGCCCTCGAACAAGAGCGTGGCATTACTATTTATGCAAAAAATACAGCCGTCGAATATAAAGGCACCCGTATCAATATCGTCGACACCCCTGGTCACGCCGACTTCGGCTCTGAAGTGGAGCGTGTATTGCGTTCTATTGACTCAGTGGTGCTTGTCGTCGACGCGCAGGAAGGTCCAATGCCACAGACTCGCTTCGTGTTGAAGAAGTCCCTTGAGCTTGGCCTTCGCCCTATTGTTGTGATCAATAAAATAGATAAGCCAGCCGCTCGCCCGAAAGAAGCAGTCGATGAGGTGCTTGAGCTTTTCATTGAACTTGGTGCCAATGATGCGCAGATCGACTTCCCTGTCATCTATGCAATTGGCCGTGAAGGTATTGCTAAGCGCGAGCTTGCCGATGAGAGTAAGGATCTTTCGCCACTCCTCGATGTTATTTTGGAAAAAGTACCGGCCGCCAACACTCCAGAAGCCGCCACCTTGCCCCTTCGCATGCAGCCCTTCAACCTCGCCTATGATAATTTCCTTGGTCGCATGGCCGTTGGCCGTATTTATGAAGGCACTATTAGCCAGGGCCAGACCGTCTATATCAAGCAGCCGAATGCTGAGCCTGTTTCAGGCAAAATCACCAAGCTCTTTACCTTCGTGGGCATGCGCCGCGTAGAAACTGCCAAAGCCGAAGCAGGTGATATTGTTATGATTGCCGGCCTCCCTACTATTTATATTGGTCAGACCGTATGTCAGTCGACTGAGGCTGAGCTTTTGCCATCGATTCATATTGATGAGCCGACTATTTCCCTTAACTTTTTGGTTAATGATTCGCCGTTTGCAGGTCGCGATGGTAACCTTGTGACCAGCCGCCAGATTCGCGAGCGTCTTGAGCGTGAACTCGAAGTAAACGTCGGTTTGAAAATTGACTTCAATGCCAATGATTCCTTCAAAGTCTATGGCCGTGGTGAATTGCATATTTCTGTCCTCATTGAGACCATGCGCCGCGAAGGATTCGAACTCTCTGTTTCTGAGCCGCAAGTCATCATCAAGGAAGAAAATGGCGTGAAATTGGAGCCATTTGAGGAGGTAGTGATTGATGTGAAGCCTGAGACGCAGAGCTCGGTCATTAGCGCCCTTGGCTTGCGCCGTGGTGTTATGACATCACTCCAAGAGGAAAATGGCACCATTCGCATGTTATTTGAAATCCCAACCCGCGGCCTCCTCGGCTATCGCGGTCAATTCGTGATTGAGACAAAGGGTGAAGGTATTATGTCATCACGCTTCATTGGCTTCCGCGAATATGCTGGTCAGATCGATCGTCAGCAATTTGGCTCTATGGTCTCTATGGAGACCGGCAAGGCAACTGCCTACTCTCTTGAAAACCTCCAGGAGCGCGGCACGCTCTATGTTGGTCCTGGTGATGAAATCTACGAAGGTATGGTTATCGGAAACGTAGCTAAGGGCAATGACCTCACGGTAAATCCAGTACGCGGCAAGGCTCTTACCAACGTCCGCTCAAAGAGCTCTGACGGCCTTGTCTTGCTCGCTCCCC
This sequence comes from uncultured Candidatus Saccharibacteria bacterium, assembly GCA_964552645.1. GTDB lineage: Bacteria > Patescibacteriota > Minisyncoccia > Phycocordibacterales > CAZKGX01 > CAZKGX01. Next base: position 2,335 of record CAZKGX010000029.1, on the reverse strand, counting down.
CACTCAAGGTGACTATTGAACGCGGCCTTGAAATCATGTCTGGCGATGAATACCTTGAAGTGACCCCAAACAATGTCCGCCTCCGCAAAAAGCACCTCAAAGAAGGCGATCGCGGCCGCGTTGAACGCCTCGGCGAAGAACGTGCTAAGAAATTTAGCTAAATCATTTTTAGCCAGAAAAGAAATTTCTTTCTGAATAATAGAAAAGAGGGGGCACCCAAAAGGGTGCCCCCGAACCCAAACCACCTCAACCTGGCATCACCATTGCCTTTCGGCGAAGGAAAACGGAAAACGAGGGCGCCGTACTCGCAAGGTTTTTTTGTTGCCTCTGATCTAAACCACGTAGTTATTGCTTGCCGAGCAATCGATCCCACAAGGGACCGATCTTCAATGCGAGCACGGCGCCGAAATCTGATACTATAGTACGCCTTCTTATACCAAAGTAAAGAAAGAGGGTGTGCACAGCGTGTGCACACCCTCGAAATGCGATCCGGATTCCCTACATGAGACCGATGGGCGTGTTGGAGCGGCCATAAGGTTGGGTCTCAAGGGGCGCAACGCGGCTCAACCAATCGGGGCATTGGACCTCCCGATACTGAGGGGTGGGAGCCAGCGCCGTTTGTGCGCACATGAATCCGGATCAAGATAAGGATCGCCTGCAAGGCTGATTGACTAATGCACTGGACCTTGGAGGAACCCCACAGGCGATCAAATCTGAATGAAAGAGCGTCCCAGACAGAGTACCACAATTATGTATATAAAGCAATACCCAGCCCTTGCGGGATGGGTATTGCTTTATTCTGTTCTTTATTGGCCCTTGCGGGACAGTATGAACGGAAATTTATGCACGAGGAGCGCGAGGCTCTGGAGGACGTGCTTCGTTGACCGTAAGAGCGCGACCGTCAAGCTCTTTGCCGTTGAAGGCATTGATAGCATTGGCGACATCGGCATCCTCAACAGTGACGAAACCGAAACCGCGAGCGCGGCCGGTCATCCTGTCGGTCATAACAATTGCATCAACAACCTTGAAGCCAGCACCCTCAAAAGCAGCCTTGAGGCCGTCAGTTGTGGTTGAGTAGCTAAGATTGCCGACGTATAACTTCTTTGCCATGGAATCTTTCACGATGCGATTAAACTGTAGGCGACCTGTCTAATCGCAAACGCGACGAGACAACACTACGCCGGACAGTATAGCACAGATAAGGTAAAAAGTAAAAGGTAAGAAGTAAGAGGTACAGACGGGAGAAGAATGGTATGGAGAGGCGGCATAATATGGCTTACATTAGAGCCATCTCTCCATTCTGCACTTTTCACTTTTCCAAGCTGTAGTCCCCCACTTTTGTTCTATTGAGCGAAAAGAGGCAGGCAGGCACACCAAGGAGAGTACCGAGCTCTTCGGCCAAGACGCGCACATAGGTGCCTGCTGAACAGGTAATATCAAAATGGAGGATAGGCAGATCAGTGAAAGCCTGTGCTGCTTGGACCGCATGCCAACTTGCGACGATAGGCTCTTGGCGAAAATCGCCGCGCACCAAAGCAATACGGCCGAGGATTTCGTCGAGTGTCGTCGTGGTGCGGCCGGTCAGCTTGAATTGTTGCACGGTGATGAGCTGCGAAGGGATAGCATCACTTGCCGGCACTTTTTTGTCCTGCCCTACCCAATCGCGGGCATAGGCGACGAGGGGCTTGCCATTGACCGTGCGCGATGAAAAGAGAGGGTACTTTTGCAGACGCGTGCCGAGCATTTTTGTAGACAGATCGGCGAGAGCGGCAGTATCGAGAGTGGCAAGCTTCTCCGCAACCACAGCAGGACTAACGGCTTTTTCTGCATTGACCAATCCCAATGTATCACCCGTATCAGTGGATATACCCAGGAGAATGCCCGCCTCCTAGCCTTTTCCAAGACCAAGGCAGCGGCCTTTTTGTTTGCATTCCTCCCCTACCAAAATAATCAAAAGCCCCTCAGCCATAGGATCGAGGCGGCCGGCATAGGAAAGGGCCACATCGGCAAGATCGGAACGGCTTGCACGGAGACGTTCAAGTGCCTGATACGGGGTTTCGCCAAGCTTTTTATTAAGAAGTATCATGCCTCTATGAGAACATATTTTGAGGTCGGATACAATTGACGAAATGGTGAGGTTCGGCTATAGTCTTCCCCGGAGCTCACCTTGAACGCAGGAGGCGGAATCCTCCTGGCAAAAGAGGTTGGAGACCGATGCAACCCCCACTGGCGCCTAAGACCTGTATTCACTCTCACCAACGAGGTCTCTTGGTGACTGGATCCGAGGACGATGACCCAGACCTCAATGAATGGTTGGAGAAAATCCAACGAGGGT
>CAZKGX010000028.1:3418-8821 GCA_964552645.1 uncultured Candidatus Saccharibacteria bacterium | reverse complement strand
CTGTTGAAATGAGCATATTTGCTCCGGTGTATGAAAGGGTTGCTGATGAGGTTGCGGTAAGATCACCAACCGTAGCAGTACCTGAAGTCAATGATGAGAAGATTGAGGTAATGCCATTCAAGATTGAAGCGAAGAATGAAGTGGTCGTCGCAGCAGTACCTGTCGCATTCTGGAAGGTAACGTCTTGGAGCGTGCTTGAACCAGTGGCAAGGATTTGATTTGCCGTGACTACACCGCCGAGCTTGCTGCTGCCAATGACTTCAAAAATATTGCCAGTTGACGTAGTAGCAGAGCCACCAACAACAACGACCTGTGTTGGCTCCACAGGATACATCAAGAGATTGTCGGTCGACGTTGCCCATGCACTCGCACCACCTCCTCCACCACCAGCAGAAGCAGCCCAGGCTGGGATACCGCTCTTCACAGTCAAGACCTGATTCTGTGCGCCGATTGACAATGTCTTCAAGGTACCATTTGCATCTGCATACAAAATATCGCCAGCGCTATAGGTAGAGGTACCAGTACCACCATACTGCTGGGCGATGACACCGCCTGACCATGTACCAGAAATATCTGCGCCACTGATAGTGCCTCCCGTAATATTCGCATTACTGATAGAAACACGAGAAAGCGTATCGATGCGATTCATCTGAGAAATGGTCTGATAGACATTGGTGATTGAACCGCCGCTTCCTGTTGAAAGGTTTGCGAAACGAGCAGCCATGATATCTGAGAGCTGCTGAATCTTTGCATCAAATTCTGCACGGCTAATTTCACCGACGATCACACGCTCGGTGGTGTTGTTATTCACGACACGCTCAACAACACGCTGCACTGAGGTGTTATTGGTAGCGATTTTTGCGGTGGTGGTGTTCTTTCCTGCGGCAGTAGCAACAGGATTTTCATTGACCGCCTGCACTCTTGAAATGACAGTTGAAGAAAGAGGATTCTCGTTTGTCGCCACGCTATCGCTTCCAAAGAGACCGTGTACAGCGCGATAAAAGCCGACAGCAAAGCTGCGAACTGGAGAGATGCGAACACGATCAGCGCTGCTTGTCCCCACCGTTGTACCCACTGCTGTGCCCGCAGCGCCCAATATAGTGCTCAGCGCCGCAGTATCAACTGATCCCAAAGAAGCGATTGAATCAGCCGTTTCATTCTTCATGGCATTGAAATCAGCAGCGATGGTGCTGAATACACTTTCTGCTCCAGCAGCAAGATCGTTCAACACATTGCCCACTGAATGAGCGGCGATACGTCCTGTCTCCAAAGCGGCCTTGGCACTTGCAACGGTCGCAACAGCAGCATTCTGATGTGCATCAGCAACCACAGCGTGTACAGCATCAGCCGCTTCCTTTGAAGTGCCGAGCTCGCGAAGAGCGACCAAATCAGTGTAGGTCACATCAGCTTCTCTTGTCGCATACATGACAGCGTGCTCAAAGACTTCGCCAACCGCGCTTGCAGTTGCGGTTGAAAGTTGCGCAACATATGCGCCGGCATTGCGAATATCTGCACGACTCAAATTGTTGATGCGTGTACGAAGAGCAGTGCGAGCCACGATAGCGATGCGCACGGCATCAGCGTACGCAGCAACACCCCCAACCACAGCCTCCTTTGCAAGCACCAGGGTGCCAGTGGCCTGGCTGGTGATGAGGAGCGCTGCAATGAGAACACCGGCAACGACTGACTGCACTCGCTCGCGTGGGAATGTGGAAGCAAGGGTGCGACCAAGATTATTTGCAGCAGCGCCAGTTGATTTCAAAACGTACTGCGTGGTCTGTGTGCCCGTCTTTGCAATGCGTACTACCACGGAGTCAGCAGCTGCATCGCGAGCACGCATGGTTGCGCGAGTGATGGCACGACCGAGCACACCCTTTGAGGCGAGAACTGCATTGCGAGTGCTCTCTGCATCAGCGCGCATAGTGCGTGATGTCTTCAAAACCTCCTCAGCATCACCCATCTCACGCAAAGCCTTGTGTGCAAAGAGACGAGCGTCGACAGCATTGAAAATTTCTGAGCGAAGCATTTCAGGATCGACAGAGGCGATCACTGGTGATGATGCAGTGGCACCCTTTGCGGCAGATGAAGCAGCAGTGGCGGCAGTGGCAGCAGCGGTGGCAGCAACCGCAGCAGAAGCAGAAGTCGCAGAGATCGGACGAACAACTTCCGCCGTCGTGGTGATTTCGATAATTGGCTCGACTGCATCATTGCCTGCAACCTCAGCAACAGAAATCTGAGAAGTCTGAGTGGTGATCTCTGCAACAGGAGTGACCGCACTCGAACCATCAGCGGCGACACCAGCATCAGTTGCAGCAGAAGCGCCAGCAACAACACCACCCTCCTTACGGCGATAGTCGTATGGGTGAACCTGATGGTTTTGCTCAAGGAGAATCTGAGCAGCCTCGCGCTTGTACTCAGCCAAAGACTCCTCAGTCACATACCATGAACGCCCAATGCGGGTGCAGTCCACTTTGCCCGCACGACAGAGCTGCCCAATGTAGTCATTGGCGTATCCAAAAAGCTTTGCCGCCTTACGCGTGTTTATGTACGTTTTTCCGTTGAGCTTTATGAGGTCCATTTGGCTAAAAATTTCCGCGCGGCGCCAGAGAAAAATCTGACTTCATTATTATACGTCCAGACAGGGGGTCAAAAGTATAAAAATATGTTGATAACTTTCATTTCTCGATTATCCGAGAAGGGGGTCTCGCTTTTTTCTTTTTTATTAAAAATAAATGCCGGGGCATACCCTTCGGTATACCCCAAGAAACACCACTCACCGAGAGCCTAAAAACACAGCTTCACACCCCTTCAAAATACTCTCTCAAAACCTCTGCCAATTTGGGTCCCATTTACCCCTCTTTTTGCGACCATCTTGAGGGTAGAGAGCTCGCCCATGCCTAGGCCCTAGCGTATACCTGCTTTTAACGCCAAAACAGGGAGGTAAGAATGCTCGATCTGCCCCTATTTCGCATGTCTGCGTGTCATTTCGGTCCGCACAAGACCCTTCCTGCATGCGATTCGGAACTTCAAAAGCACTATTCGGCAATACGAATGGGCAAGCCACCCCTCTTTCCCTCAAAGGCAGACAAAAACTTCATCTTAACCTCAAGCCGAGGAGACACGGCGCCCTCCCAACACAGACAACAAGCAATTCGCATCTGGCAGGAAAGTCTTAAAGCAAAATCACACTCCAGATTTTGATTCTGAATCCGAGATGGCCGCCTCGGCTATCCGAGATGGTAGTGTTTAAGCCGTATATCGGGAGGCTTTTTATCTCGGCTAAACGAGATGCCCTAGGAGTTGGATAGAAGTGCAATAGAAAAAGGGCGCCTTTCGGCACCCCTTCTGGTTCATATTGTCTCCCCGCTTTGCTATTTGCTTTAACTATTTACTCCCCTCAAGCGCCTTCAAAAGTGCCTCCCTGATGTGGGCCGGATCGGAGGCTCCTTTGGTCGCCTTCATACACTGGCCAATGAGGGCTTGGAGAGCGGCGGCCTTCCCTCCCTTATAGTCGGCGACCACCTTCGGATTGGCAGCGACCACGTCCTTGGCGATGGCATCAATATCGTGCGAATGTGACCCCTTTGCAAGACCCATTTCCGCAGCAAGATCGGCCACCTTGAGAGCAGGGTTTTTGCTCTTAAAAAGATGCGCCAAAATATCCTTCGCCGCACGTGAGGTGACCTGCCCTTCTGCAGCCAAAAAAATGAGCTCAGAAAATTGATCAGTAGTGATGCGAGCGAGGGCACTTTCAAGAGGCTCGCTCTTGGTGTGACTTGCGAGATCTGAGAGCAGATAATTTGCAGCGAGTTGTGCGCACTTTTTGATGTCGATTTTTTTGTGTGTGAAGTGAGCGATGACAGACTCATAGTAGGTGGCAAGTGGAAGCGTGTTGACGATGAGTTCAATGTCGCTCGCCTTGATGCCGAAGTCGGCGGCATAGCGCTCGCGCTTCGCCCATGGCAATTCAGGGAGGCTTGCACGGAGTGCCTCATGACTGAACGCTGCCACCTCCCCTATCTTGAACTTTGAAATGTCAGGGTCTGGAAAGTAGCGATAGTCATGTGAGTCTTCCTTGGCACGCTGAGAAAAAGTTGCCTGCTTATTTTCATCCCAGCCGCGGGTCTCCTGAATAATCTTCTCTCCCCTCTCGAGGGCGCGCTCATGACGATCCATTTCATAGAGGATAGCGCGTTCAACGGCACGGAATGAATTGAGATTTTTTACTTCGACTTTGGTGCCGAACTTTCGAGCGGCGGTGTCGGCAGCGGTGGCAATAGAAATGTTTGCCTCGACGCGCATCTGACCTTTTTCCATTTGCGCTTCGCCGGCTCCTAAGTACTGAAGGAGAAGTTGGAGCTCGCGAGCAAACTTCACTGCAGTGGCAGCATCATGAATGACGGGCTCGGTGACGAGCTCCATGAGCGGCACACTTGAACGATTGAAGTCGACAATACTTCCCTCCCCTGCATCGTGGGTCGACTTTGCTGTGTCTTCCTCAAGATGAATACGAGTTAATGTTACGCCAGCAAGTGAACCGCCGGTAATGAGCGGATACTGATATTGGCTGATTTGATAGCCTTTTGGAATGTCAGGATAAAAATAATGCTTGCGATCAAATTCGGTAAAGTCGGCAAGGGTGCCGCCGAGGGCTTCGCCAATACGGAGGACATGGCGTACGGCTTCACGATTCACAACAGGCAAGGTGCCTGGATGGCCCATACAGACAGGGCAGACATGGGCATTGGGCTCACCATCAGGGTCGTTGGCACAGCCGCAGAACATTTTTGAGGCTGTTTTGAGCTCGGCATGGATTTCGAGGCCGACAGTAAGGATATACGGGGAGGCACTATCGCCTTTATGGTCAGTCGCGCGTGGTTTTTCAGATGATGAGGCCATACGGTGCTCTTCTAGTGGTAATAGGGAGATTTTAGCACGAAAAAACCCTCTGTGAAAGGGTTTTCTGGGGGTTTTGCGCTTCTGGGCGCTTCGATGGAAGGAAGGAGTGTATCGAGGGAGCAATGCGGACGACTACCCTTCCCTCTTGTTCTGACTTTTTCCCTTTTCCCTTTTACCTTTTCCCTTTCTCGAGGTATTGCGTCATGAAGTCGGAAAATGCCTTGAGGGAAGCATCGTCATAGATATTGAGGCCAAAGACATGGAGGGCGTGCGGAGCGATTTTTTTGAGGGCGGCGAGGCGGGTCTTGATGCCGGCAGCGTCGAGAAGGTCGGTTTTGGTGAGAAGGACTACCTCTGGTTTTTCGGCCAAGGTCGCATCGTATGCAGCAAGCTCAGTGCGAATGGTCGTATAGGCCTGCTTCAAAGCATCGATATCAGCAGCTTCGGCAGAAATACAGTGGAGCAAGACCTTCGTGCGTGTGATGTGACGGAGGAATGTATGAC
>CAZKGX010000028.1:0-3408 GCA_964552645.1 uncultured Candidatus Saccharibacteria bacterium | reverse complement strand
TCAGTCCTGGAATATCGGCGAGCACGAAGCCGTACAAGGCGCCGAGGTTTGGTTCAAGTGTGGTGAATTGATAGTCCCCCACTTTGGCGCGGGCATTGGTCAGGGCATTTAAGAGGCTTGATTTGCCTGCATTTGGAAATCCAATAAGACCGGCGTCGACGATAAGGGAGAGCTCGATGCGGAATTCAGCTTCTTCGCCCTGCTTTCCATCAGTTGATTCCCAAGGAGTGGTATTGGTTGAGGCTTTGAAGTGCTCATTACCAAGACCGCCGCGACCGCCGCGAAGGAGAAATGCCTCCTGCCCTTCCTCAAGTAATTCAAAGCGCTCATCGGTAGTGAGATTGGTGATGAGCGAGCCGACAGGTACATCTATATAAAGGTCAGCGCCATCGTGGCCGTCCATGCCTTTTTTCATACCGTCTTCGCCGCGCTCAGCCGCAAACTCTTTGACATGGCGATACTTGGAAAGCAGGCCAATGTCACGGACAGCACGCGCATAGACGCTGCCGCCGCGGCCGCCATTGCCACCAGCTGCACCAGCCAATTCACGGCCTTTTTCATGGCGCCAACGCACCACACCGTGCCCACCACGGCCCGCTTTCGCCTTTATTACTAATTGATCAACAAATGCCATATAGAAAAGCAGTATACGTGAGAAAGGTAAAAAGAGGAAGGTTACATGCAAATATTCCTCAACGCGATTTTTCTACTCACTTATCCTCAAGTGCCTTCTTGGCCAAAGCGATGGCGCCGTCAAATGAATTGGCCACCGCCAAAAAACGAGCGGTGTGGCAGAAGATGGCGTCTTTGACCCCACTTACTTCGGCCATCATATCGTCTTGCAGCCCTGCCCATGCCTTAGGGAGCGACTTTCGCAATTCAAAACCATGATCGCTCGCGCGAATTGCCTCAACATACCAAGTGCCCTGTTTACTTTTTTTAATAGTAAATAAAAGCGATATATCAGCGCCAATAGCTTTGCGCACCGCTTCACCTGAATAGATGCCGCGCTCAATAACGACCAGGCGCGCATCATAGAGACCACTCGCCTTTGTGCGATGATGCTCAGCAATAATATCAGTAATAGCACACTCATCATCCACCGTGGTAAGGAGGGCGCGCAGAAGAATTTTTTTAATAATAATTTCAGCTTCCAAAAAACCGCGATCTGCAGCAATAGGAGTGGCATCTTCTCTCCAGGTAGCATTAAAAATAGCGACAATATCGGAAATACCGTATCCCGTGCCGCGCACCTCTGGCAGTGAAGGCTTCACCACTGTGGTGCCTGTATCGATGGCATCGACGAATTGAACAAAGTGCCTATCGAAGGTCTCATACACTTTTTCGATGAGGGCTTCATTGGCGATTTCTATACCCTTCGTATCAGCAGGACTTCCCCACCCTTCGCCCACGCGCTCGCGCACAATACGCGCAATGAGTGCTTTCCCAAAATGCTTCCATATAAGGCCGAAGCTGGCATACGGAATAGTATTAGGGCGCGCACCTGCACCGCCCGGCTGGTGATGATCGAAGACGCGAGCACTGTCATAGGTGCCACCTACATCGAGGATAACATCAGCCCCTGCCCAATCGCTTTCTTGGCGACTGCGAATAATTTCTATATTGCCGTCATGAAGGAGGTCGAGCACCGCAACAGCACACACATCATCAGCGTGAAAATTACCACTATGCGTCACTACCTTACACCGTTTCTGGAAGAATGACATCTTTGTACATTTCAGCTAGGGTGAATAATAGGCACAAAACAATTGGACCAAGGATAAAGCCTGAGAAGCCGATAACGCTGATGCCGCCAAAGACAGAAAGCAATATTAAGAATGGATGAATATTGACCTTTCGTTCAATGAGGAATGGGCGAAGGAAATTATCGATAGAGCCCACAATAAGAATGCTATAGATGAGCAAGCCAAGGCCCCACCACCAGCCCGATACAGCACCCACGAAAATAGCGATCGGCACCGTAATCACTGCAGTACCCACTGAGGGAATGAGGGCAGCGAGAGCTGCGGCAGAGGCCCACAATACCGGCGAAGGCAAGCCCACAACGACGAAGCCTATGCCAGCAAAAATACCTTGCAGCAGCGAGACGAAGAGTGTCCCCACCACCACTGAACGCATCGCTATAGCCATACTATTCATCAATTTCTCATCATGATGATTTTGCAATGGACTGATAGTGAGAATAGTGGCGCGGAATTTTTCTCCATCGCGCAGGAAGAAGAAGAGACCCATGATAAAGATAAAGAGTGCGCCCAGGAAGGAGAGGATGTTCGTGAAAATCCCTTGCACATGACCTTTTATCCAGGCATAGACATTGTCGGCGTATTTTTCGAGGTCAGTAACATAGACTTCAGGCACCCAATTATCAGGTAATACGTGATCGAGAGCGATTTGCGCGCGACCCACATAATCAGCGAAGGCTATGCTGCCCGTATCATTTACAAATGAATCATAAATACCCGACACTTCATTGAAAACCATAGTGCCGATAGAAATGAGCGGACCAAGAATAAGCACCACAACTACAATAACTGAGCAAAGTGCGGCCCATGTCTTGCGTCCCTTAAACATACCAAGGAAAAAGCGCTGTATAGGATAGGCCACCACAGCACATACGCCCGCCAAGGCAAGCGGCACCATATATGGCCAGAAAATAATCACCGTAGCGATCGCAGCAATACCCGTCAGAATATAGAAAAATGTGGCAGTGGTTCTATTAATCATAGGAGTGTATAAAAATGATATGCGTATCGCTGTTTGTATGTGCCTGTAAGGGCCCTTACTTATTACTTCCCTCTCTTATTTGCCCGGCTCATGATGGTGATGCGCCACCTCTTCTTTGACCAAGCGTTTTATCTCCTTGAGCTCTTGGCGCACCTCTTCAATAGCCTTTGATTCAGCCAAAATTTCAGTCTGTGCACGCGAGGCCATGGCCATTTCCTCTTTGATTTCTGCCTCAGCCTTTTCGGTCAATTTTTTCTCCTGCTTCAGACCTGACATAATAATAACATCTCCCACAAAAAATGATGCGAATAGCCCTGTGAGCAGCAAAATCGACACGCTAATAATGATGGACATAGGGCCAAATAGAAAATCAAAAGAATCGGCCACATCCCACACCCCTTTCCAGAATAGCACAATAGCCACGCCACCAATCAGCGAATAGACAATAGGCATGCGACTCAAGCGCGATCGCACACGGTCCTCCAATTTGTCGAAAAAATGCAATACAGCGTGGATAAAGCCCAACATACCCTTAGTATAAACGAGTTTGCCCAAATTGCACTTGGATAATATGCCTGCGAGCACCCCGGTGCTCATGCGGGCTACTTTTTACCTTCAACGAGGCTGCGCCCCGTCATTGATGGCGGCTTTGGCAGACCAAGC
>CAZKGX010000027.1:0-8970 GCA_964552645.1 uncultured Candidatus Saccharibacteria bacterium | reverse complement strand
GCCTACTACAAATGGACACAGTGGATCTTCCTCAAATTGCTTGAGCGTGGTTTGGCATATGAATCCTACGAGCCTATTAACTGGTGTCCTTCATGTAAGACAGGCTTGGCCAATGAAGACGTCGAAGATGGTCGCTGCGAACGCTGCGGCACCGTCGTTGAGAAAAAACCCATGCGCCAGTGGGTCTTGCGCATTACCGACTATGCGGAGCGCATGCTCGCTGACCTTGATGCTCGAGATCCAAACGATCCTTCCGGCGCCACGCCGCTCCTTGATTGGCCGCATTCTATAAAGGAGTTGCAGCGTAATTGGATTGGCAAAAGTCAGGGTGCAGAGCTGCCATTTTCTTTGCACGTGCCTGGCGTAGACCCTCAAACGGTGAGCATCTTTACCACGCGCCCTGATACGTTGTTCGGTGTTACGTACATCGTTTTGGCCCCTGAGCATCCTTTTGTAAAAGCATATGGTCAGAAAGCTGAAAATTGGAGTGAAGTAGCTGCCTATATCGAACTTGCTAGTCGTACGAGTAGTATTGATCGTACTGATGTTCATCGCGAAAAAACCGGTGTTGTATTGAAAGGTATCACTGCTCTTAATCCGCTTTCAAAAAAGACAGTACCGGTGTTTGTTGGAGATTATGTGCTCGCTGATTATGGTACGGGTGCCGTAATGGGTGTACCTGCACATGATAGTCGTGATTATGAATTTGCTTCTCGCTACAAATTACCCATTGTCTCAGTTATCACCACACCAGAGGATCATGAAGGGGCATATATAGGCCCCGGCATCCTCAGAGACTCTGGTACGTGGACCAATCAGAACAGCGAGACCTCAATGTCTGCCATGACTAAGGCTGCCGGAGGTAAAGAGGTGACTCGCTATAAGCTCCGCGACTGGGTTTTTTCCCGCCAGCGCTATTGGGGCGAGCCAATTCCTGTGATCCACTGCCCAACGTGTGGCATTGTTCCTGTGCCCGAAAAAGAATTGCCCGTCAAACTGCCAAAAGTGAAGTTCTATGAACCAACAGGCACAGGCGAATCTCCATTGGCCGCCATAGAAAAATGGGTCAATGTAAAATGTCCGCGCTGTCGCGGCAAGGCACGTCGCGAAACCAATACCATGCCGCAATGGGCGGGTTCTTCGTGGTATTACCTCCGCTATATGGATCCGAAGAATAAGAAGGCGCTTGTCGGCAGCACTGCTGAACGCTTCTGGCAGCCAGTTGATATGTATGTCGGCGGGGCAGAGCATGCTACTCGTCACCTTATCTATGCGCGCTTCTGGCACAAATTCCTTTTTGATATTGGTGTGGTTTCTGGCATTGAACCTTTCAAGCGACTTCAGCATGTCGGTCTCATTATGGGCAGCGATGGCCGCAAAATGAGTAAGCGCTTTGGAAATGTTGTCAATCCTGATGATGTTGTGGGTAGTTTTGGTGCTGATACGATGCGCCTCTATGAAATGTTCATGGGGCCTTTTGATCAATCAATTGCATGGAATACAGATAGCATGGTCGGTTCGCGTCGCTTCATTGAACGTGTCTGGACCATGGGCCACAACATCATCACTCGTTCATCCGAGACGAAGATCAATGCAGCAATTGATGTTGCTCTGCATAAGGCTATAAAAAAAGTGAGTGAAGATATTGAAAGCATGCATTTCAATACTGCAGTTTCTGAATTAATGACCTGTCTCAATGTATTTGAGAAGACCTCAGATGAAATTGATCGCGCAACATTTTCTGCTTTCCTTCGCCTCCTCGCTCCTTTTGCTCCGCACATGACGGAAGAGTTGTGGATGAAGATGGGAAATAAAAAATCAATCCATATCGCTCCATGGCCAGACTTTGATCCAGCAAAATTAATTGCCTCGACTGTGGTATTGGCTGTTCAAGTAAATGGAAAAGTTCGCGGCGAAATCACCGTTCGACCAGACACATCAGATGCTGACATCGAAAAAGCCGCTCGCTCTTTGCCAGAAATAGGGAAGTGGCTTGAAGGCAAAACAGTCAAAAAAGTCATTGTGGTGAAGGGCAGACTGATTAGTTTTGTGGTAGCCTAGTCTAGACGCTATTTCACATTATACGGCTCTATTAGGCCATATAATACCTCATTTTTCTGGTTTTATAGGCCAAAAAACCGCTCCTTTTTTGACCATATGTTTGACAAATATGTCTAACAATGTTATTTTAACTATGTTCCTTCTCTGTCATATTTGATTGTCTATGCCAGTGCAGCCCACTGGCCGATATTCTCATCACAACAGATGATTGCAATAAACACAAAAGTATTGCATTTTGCAGAAAAAGGTATATAAAGGAGTAGTACATCGGGAATACAAAAAGGAAAAAGCCGAATGAGATCGATCTCTTACAGCATACCTTTGCGACTCCCTCCCATCCATTTCAACTAAATTAAAAATTAACTATATGAACATCAAACCAAAGGTCATTACGAAGAAATTGATTTCCGTGCTGCCAGATCGCGCGCACGAGGTTATTGTAATGCGCTATGGTTTGGGTAAGGATGCACGTCGTATGACCTTGGAGGCTATCGGTCAGAAGTACGACATCACTCGTGAGCGTGTTCGTCAGATTGAGAACTACGCCCTTGCACAGATTCGCAAGTCTTCTGAATACAAGACCCAGGCCGCTACCTTTGCTGAACTTGAGACATCACTCCATTCACTTGGCGGTGTTGTTGTTGAAGAGGATCTTTTGAATACACTTTCTACGGATGCTTCTACACAGAATCATTTGAACTTCCTCCTTACTCTTGGTGAAAAATTTGATCGCCGTCGCGAAGATGAACACTTCAAGCATCGCTGGCATGTTGATGAGAAGCTCGCCGCTCAGGTGGAGGATTCTCTCCACAAGCTCTACAAGAGCCTTGGCGACCAGGACATTTTGACTGAAGCCGAAATCATCGACGCTTTCTTGAAGCACCTTCAGGACGTTTCAGAAAAATACAAGAATCAGGAAGTTTTGAAGCGCTGGTTGTCTCTTTCAAAGCGCATTGCCAAGAACCCTCTTGGTGAGTGGGGTGCTGCACATTCTCCAAACATCAAAGTAAAGGGCATGCGTGATTATGCATACCTCGTTATCCGCAAGCATGGCTCACCAATTCACTTCACACAGGTGGCCAAGGCTATTTCTAAGTACTTCGGCCGCAAGGCACACGTTGCAACCTGTCACAATGAGCTCATTAAGGATAAGCGCTTCGTTCTCGTCGGGCGCGGTCTCTACGCACTGGCTGAGTGGGGCTATATGAGCGGTGTGGTCAAGGATGTGATCAAGAAGATCATCGAAAAGCACGGCCCTCTTACTAAGCAGGAAATTATCGATAAAGTGCTTAAGGAGCGTTACGTCAAAGAAAATACCATCCTTGTAAATCTCCAGAATCCAAAGCATTTTAAGAAAGACAAGGACGGTCGCTACGCTCACGTTGAAATGGCTACCCGCTAAATCACATCGTCAGCATACCGATCCGCTCTCCACATAAAAAGAAACCGCCCACGAAGGCGGTTTCTTCGTTTTACCTTTTACTTTTTACCTTTTCCTCTATACTTGTGCTATGGGCGATCTGTTTTTGGAAACGCTGAAAGGGGTTGTGTATCCTCTCTTTCTTATCCTCCTTTCTCTCTATCCTATATGGCTGCCATTTTTCCTTGGCGGATACCTTTTGCAATTGTGGCTCGTCTATATTCGCCGCAAGTATATTGCCAAAGAAGGAGGGCTTCTCCTTGAAATCCGTCTCCCGCAGGAAATTCAAAAGTCGCCGCTTGCCATGGAGGTATTCCTCAATTCATTGTGGCAAAAAGGCGGCATGACCTTTATCGATACGTACGTCAGCGGCAAGGTGCGCCCCTGGTTTTCACTTGAAATTGCCTCAATTGAGGGGGCAGTGCGTTTTTATATTTGGACGCAGCCAAAGTTTAAGGATCTTATTGAATCACAGCTCTATTCGCAGTATCCGGGACTTGAAGTGGTGCAGGTGGAAGACTATACCGCCAATGTGCATCTCACCGATGATATAAGCCTTTCAGGACAGGCATACAAGTTGGATAAGGCGGATGCATATCCAATTCGCACATACATTGATTATAAACTCGAAGGCGGACAGAAGCCGGAGCACGTTATCGACCCCATTGCAGCGATTATAGAATGGATGGGTTCTATTGGCCGTGGTGAGCAAATTTGGCTTCAGATTCTCATACAGGCGCATCGCAAAGTCGGCATTACGGATGGACATCTCTATACAAAGCCGGATTGGAAGAAGGGTGCCGAAGAAGAAATTAAAAAGATTCGCGAGGCTGCAAGTACAAAAAATAAAGACGGTACTATGGGCTTTCCAAATCCCACCAAGATGCAGACCGAAGCTATCGGTGCTATTGAGCGCAGTCTTCACAAATTCCCCTTTGATGTCGGTATTCGAGGTCTCTATATTGCCAAAAAAGATGCAGATAAATGGTCAACACGAAGCTCTGGCTTTGGCGCCGCATTTCGTCCATATAGTGCTGCTCACACCTATTTCAATGAGCTAAAAGTTGGTTCAGGTACAGGAGTGCAGTATCCATGGCAGGATTTTAAGGGCAAAAAAGTAAAGTTTTTGAAAGCATCATTCCTGGAAGCGTATAAGCGCCGCTCTTTATTCAATGTGCCATTTAAAAATTTCCCAGAGAAGCCCTTCATTTTGACTGCTGAAGAAATCGCTACCATTTTCCATTTGCCTGGCAGTTATGTGACCACGCCAACCCTACAGCGCGTCTCATCGCGCAAGTCAGAGGCACCGTCAAACATTCCACGCTAGCTAGTTGGAACTGGTCGGCGAGTGCATTTCCATATACAATCAATACGTCCCCTAGAGCAATATACACCGCATGGCATTTCGCGAATCTGATTATGAAATAAAATATCATACTGAAGACCCCACAACCGTTCCAAACGAAGGAAGTGATCAGGATGAGCAAACAGAAATCCCCGCACCTATACGTTCGGGGAATGGATTTTTTTCTTCAGCCTGGGTGCAGCGCCATTTTCGCTGGAGCCGCTTTTTTGTTTGGCTATTGGCGCTTATTTGTATAGCCTGTGCGTTTATTACCTATAGCGTGTCTTCGCCAGCCGCTTTTCCAACCGGCACCTCCATAGAATTACGTTCTGGAGGCCTCGATAGTATTACGGCCAAGCTAAAAGAGGCGCATATTATTCGCTATCGCACTCCACTGAAGCTTATTCTCAAATTAACGAAGCGCGAAACTGCCATCCAAGCGGGTGAATACTATTTTGAGCGACCTATTGGCGCCCTTTCATTGGCAGCGCGCCTCGTTGGTGGTCGATTCAATATACGGACAGTCAAAATAAGTATTCCGGAAGGCTCCACCTCTTTCCAAATCGCCGACATTGCAACCAAAGCCCTTGATGGTTCAGATCCAAAGGCCTTCAAAGAAGCATTTTTAACTGCAGTGGGCAGCAATAGCATTCGTGCTACAGCCAAAACCTCAAAAGAAGGCTACCTTTTTCCTGATACATACTTTGTGCCGACCAATATTCAGCCTGCAGAATTAGCGAAGCTCCTTGAGACCAATTTCACTCGTCAGACGGGCTCACTCAAAGAGGGGATTTTGACTTCAAAGCGCAGCCTTGCTGATATTGTCACTATGGCATCTATCGTGGAGGAGGAAGGCAAGACACAATATGATCGCGACGTCATTGCCGGCATCTTATGGCACCGCCTCAATATTGGCATGCCATTGCAAGTTGATGCGGTCTTTGCTTATGCCACAGGCACACGAAATAAAACATCGGCCACATTGACCAAAGAGGATCTCACCACGGACGGGCCTTACAATACCTATACTCGCAAGGGATTGCCGCCAACACCGATAAGTAATCCCGGTCTTGAATCATTGCGTTCTGCTATTTGGCCCGCTGGCAGTCCCTATTTGTATTACCTTTCTGATAAAAAGGGTGTCATGCACTATGCGCGCACCTTCGAGGAGCATAAGAAAAATCGTGAAAAATACTTGGGTCGTTAGCTTGTGTCAGAGGCCTCTTTGCAAAAGCGAAGGGTCCTTTCTTGCATTATCGCTTTCAAAGGGCTAAGGTAGAGCTGTATGGAAACGCCAAAAAAAGACATTCAAAAAGGCTCCGCTGCAGTACAAGACAAGGGCAAAAAAGTCTTTGTCGGCATGTCTGGCGGCGTTGATAGTTCCGTCGCTGCTTTATTGCTCAAGGAGCAGGGCTATGAAGTGACAGGGGCTTTTATTAAGACCTGGCATCCCGACTGGATGCCTTGTCCATGGCGCGAGGAGCGTCGAGACGCTATGCGCGTGGCGGCGAAGCTTGGTATTCCTTTTGTGACTATTGATTGCAGCGAGCACTATCATCGAGCAGTAGCCGAAGCGATGATTGCTGGATATAGCCGTGGCGAAACGCCAAATCCTGATATTTTATGTAATAGGGAAGTGAAATTCGGCCTCTTTTGGCAAAAAGCGCGCGAGCTTGGTGCCGAATATATTGCCACTGGTCATTATGCTCAAAATATCATTCATAGTGGCAAGCATTTTCTTTGTGCTTCGGCCGATACTGCCAAGGATCAGAGCTATTTTCTATGGACACTAACTACAGATGACCTTGAGCACACGCTTTTTCCGGTTGGTCATATGCAAAAAACAGAGGTGCGCGCTGTAGCTGCTCGAGCTGGTTTGAGTACGAGTGAGAAAAAGGACAGCCAAGGCATTTGTTTTCTAGGTGATGTCGATATGAATGAATTCCTCGGCCACTATTGTGACCTCAAAGAAGGCTCTGTGCTCGATATAAAGACAGGAGAGCGTGTGGGCACGCATAAAGGCGCTTTGCTCTATACTATTGGGCAGCGTCACGGTTTTGATATCGATTCAAAGGATACCAATCGCAATCCGTATTACGTGGTAGCCAAGGATATGGCATCAAATACCCTCCATGTAGGCCATAAAGAAGCCTCAGAAAAAGAGGGGACTGCTACAAGTGAGCAACTTGCATGTACAAAGGATATCCTCGCTTTGCGCGATGTATCAATGGTCAATAAAGAGCTGCCGCATGCTGCGCTCGACTGCAAGTGCCGCCTTCGCTATAGACAAAACCTCTTTGACGTGACCTATACTGAAGTGCCGGTGCAGGCACACAGCGCCGCTTCGGCACATTTGAAGCTCAAGGAAGGCCAGTATTTTGATGTGGGCCAGTCAGCGGTGCTTTATAGAGAGGAAACAGTGAATGATCGAACATACCTTGTTTGCCTCGGTGGTGGTATAATTACTTCATATGTCAAATAAACAAAAAACCATTGTCGGCTTAGTTATTTTATTGGTAATTGTTTTCGTCATCGTCCTTATACGTTCAAAGGGTGCAGCTACTGTAAATGAAACACCAAATGACACTACATCAGTGGTCGAATATGCTGATGTTGTGACCGTTCGTCACCAGTATAAGAATGGCGTTCACACCTATGCGGGTGATTTCCGCCTTCCTACGCCATGTCATACGCTTCAGAGCGCTATTGCAGCAGGTTCAGGTCGTATGGTTAATTTCCTTACCTTCACTTCGACCTATCCAAGCGACACCATGTGTGCGCAGGTTATTACTACCAAGGGATTCAAACTCTCTGTCGAGAACAATCCTGAGGCAAAAGTTGAGGCCACATTCAATGGCAAGCCACTCCGCTTGAACATTATTGAAGTTGGTCCAAACGAGAATCTTGATGATTTTGAGGTTAATTATAAGGGCTAACCCACCCATTCCCGTTCTGCTTAGCTCTAGGGTACAATGCAGAACAGGAATGGTGGGCCAGCCCTAAAGGTGATAAAGACGAGGATGCTTAGTAAACCCTAAAAGGCAGAACGGGAATGGTGGGCCGGCCCTACGGGGCAATAAAAGGGAGAAGGTGGTGAAAAACCACCTTTTTCTTTTACTGGTAGTCGCCTCTTCCTTTTTACTTTTTACTTTTTCCCCTATACTTTGCCCATGGTGTATGTGCGCAAAGCAGATGGAGAAAGAGAGCTTTTTGATCCTTCAAAGCTGGAACTTTCGCTTACCCGGGCAGGTGCAAGCAAGGAATCCGTGGCAGTAATTACCGACCATATTGTAAAGACGCTCAAAGAAGATATGAGCACCTCGGAGATTTACGCTTTGGCATTTCATGAACTTCGTCGACGTGAGCATCATGTGGCCGCGGCGCGCTATTCATTGCGACGCGCGCTTTTTGGTTTGGGTCCAACAGGTTTTCCTTTTGAAAAATACGTGGGCGAGATTTTTAAGGCGGAAGGCTATGAGGTGGAAACTGATAAGATTTTGCGCGGCGGCTGCGTAGAGCATGAAGTCGATATGGTTGCATATGATGCAAAGAATCTCGCCATTGCCGAAATTAAATTTCACAATGAGCCAGGCTATAAGACAGACTTAAAAGTGGCCCTCTATGTCCATGCGCGCATCGAAGATCTTTCGGCCAAAACCTTTTTTATGGGAGGGAAGGAGCGAGCGGTGACGCAGGGCTGGCTTATTACCAATACCAAGTTTTCACAAACGGCGGTGGACTATGCCACCTGCAAGAATATTCGATTGCTCGGGTGGAATTATCCAGCTGAAGGCAATCTCGAGGATTTGGTCACTCGCTATCAATTGCACCCGCTCTCATGCCTCAGCTCTCTATCAGGTCAAGCTATGAATGCGCTTTTTGCAAAAGGCTTTGTGCTTTGCCGTGATCTTGTTGAGAATCCCGCTATATTGAATGATATGCCGCTGACGGCTCGTGAACGGGAGCAAACGCTTATGGAGGCACGACGCGTCTGCTCGGATCGATTGTAGTCGCAGGAGTATTTGTTGACGTGTTTTTTTCTCGTTCTGACCTTTTCCGTTTAACTTTATACTTTCTACCTTTTACGATATACTTTTTACGTGGCTGACTACGCGTATATACCGCGCAAAACAAAAGGCATTTT
>CAZKGX010000026.1:3625-9028 GCA_964552645.1 uncultured Candidatus Saccharibacteria bacterium | reverse complement strand
ATAAAGGTATCAGAGAAGTAAATAGTTGCACCAAACAAAAGCGAAATGACAACTGCAATCCACGCTATGACTTTGAAGGTGCGATTGAGGAAAAGCGATTCGAGCGCGACCACAGAGAGAAGTGAGGTCAAGCCAAAGAAAATGCCCAGCTCATTCCATTTTCCAATAAGATTGTCAGTAGCCTGCGATAGAATGCCGAAACCAAGGAAACTTGGACCAACAAGGAGACGCAAGCCCTGATAGAGAGCGAGCACAAAAAATGAAATGAAGAGGGCGCTGAACACAGCAAATACGCGCTCCTTTGTGCGCAAAATAGAAGGCACAATAAGAGCAAGGACGATGCCCGCAATAACGGACACTGCTGTCCCCGACTCAAAACCGGCACCGAAAAGCGATAGATAGCTATGCCCTGATACCAGCGCTGAAATCAAAAAGATCGTCGCCACACCAACCATAGAAAGCGGCAAAATGTGCGTCGGAATTGCAAGTCGATCCGATTTCAACTGGCGAATAATCCAAAGGATAGCCAGAATAACCGTCACCAATACGAAAAGCATAGCCTTTGAGAACGACACAGAAAAACCAGGCCAGAAGAAAATGGGCATCAAAAAAGCGAGGCCGACCAAGAGATACTGTGATACGGCATCGAGTTTTTTGAGGAGGCCGCCACCCTTTTGTGCGGATGCTGCATCCGAAGATGATGCATCGAGGTCGCCCTCACCGCCCACTCCAATATGCTCTCCATCGAGCTCTACCACTGCCTGACGAATAGTTTCAGTTGATTGTGGCGCTACAGGCGCACTCCCCTCTCCCTGTGCTTTGTTTTTTGAAAAGATGCGTATTGTTTCCATTGGCCCATTATACCGTATATAAGGAAAAAGATTAAAGAGGAAAAGTGGCGGCATGCCGAGCAGAAAAAGGCTTATCTTAGGGGTGGTTTTGCATGGCTTTTTTATGGCACCAGCATACAGGCTGCACCTATACTTTTACCACACTTTGTGATATAATATAGCGGTCACGTTATGTAGTTACGGTGTGGCCATTTCGGTGGTCGCGCTGAGGAAAGTCCGGACACGCTCGCAGGTGCGAAAGCCCCGCGAAAAACGGTAGCAGGTAATACCTGTCGTCCGCAAGGATCGAGGTGCGAACAGAAACGCTGGCAGCGAAAGCGCGCCAGGGGCCGCCGGCCCACCCTCTGACACTTCAAAAAACAGAGGATGCAACGGCTAAATCCTTACTTGCGTGCAAGACCGCGCCATGTGCCGCTTATGGCATATGGAGAGTCGCGCGAGGTGGCAGGCAACTGTCATCCCAGATAAATGACGACACCGAGACACTTTATTGTGCCCCCGGACAGAATCCGGCTTATCAACGTGCATATGAAAACTCCCGCGTAATGGCGGGAGTTTTCTTTTTTACCTCTTCCCCTCTTCCTTACACACTTACATACCTACATCATTACATACTTTCACTTGCTATTTGCTCGCTGATGAGCTGCTGCTTGAGCCGGCATTGACGATGTCATCGACAGAACAAACACCAGATGCACAAGCCAATTCGCGCTTCACATCGGTTGTGTCCTGCATTTCATAGGTGACGATCTTTGAGAAGTCCACATGCTCATAACGACGTGAAAGCTCCTTGAACTTTGTCTCATCAATCTCCTCATACGGAGCGAGCTGATAGACGTGATTGTCGCGCGGCAAGAACGAAAGACCGCCGATAATGTCCCAGTTCTCATAGAGCCAATGGGCCACAGGAATCCATTCAGATTCGCCGACAGAGATAGTTGTGGAAGGATTGTGCTCAGTCCAATTCACCTTTACATTCTTCCAGAATTCGAGCTGATCAATAGCAGAGAGGTCATTCTTGAAAATAGAACCCTTTGGCGCCTGCACAGGAAAATCAACGACGAAGGTGGTTGCATTTTCCATGGTCTGCCCTACTTCAGGATGGAATGGCACATTTTGATCGCGAAGCATTTTGAACAATGCATCATTAGCTGAAATACGCACGCGACGAATATAGAACTGTGAGTGGCGAGGATGGACACCCGATGAACAATCCACGGTCTGAGAAAGATTACCAGATGGCTTGTTACAGGTAATGGCCGCAGAAGGATTGATGCCAAAGCGCTTTGAATAGAGCTTATTGACGCGAATGGCTTCTTGCTTCAATTCACGGAGCACTTCAGGCTTGCGCACCTCAGGAGAATCCCACATGCCGGTAATAGACACACCGAGCAAGCGCTCCTCCTCACAATTCTTTTTCCATTCTGGAGAAAGATAAGGGAAATTGGTGAGGCTGCCCTGATAGGTACCAAGGATAGTAGCGATGCGCACCTTGCGCTTCAAATCAGCGAGCTTGTCCTCGTGACGAGCAACCACTTCGGTCAAATTACAGAATTGCTTTGAGCGCAAAATGATTTCGCCGCATGGATTGATACCGAACTTGTCCATCTTGCCTTCATTCAATTTGAGACGACGCTCAGGCAATTGATACTTCAAGCCACCGCGATTGAAGATGCCGCGTTCACCTGAACCTGACTTGATGAGGGCAATCCATTCATCGAGGAATTCCGCGCTGGTAGGCTTCTGATTGTAGACCGCTGAATTGTTGGCCATACTGCGCTGCACATCGGTAATATAGAACTGGCCCTTCTTTGCATCGCGAAGCTCGGTATCGTTGAGATCAGACAAAGAGATAAGTGCGGTACGGCGCACGCCACCAGCCACCACACACTCTCCTATCTTACAAATAATGTCATGGGCATCGAGATTCGAAATGCGGCGACCCTGACGAGCAAGGATCTTGGCACGCATGAACTGATGAAGGTCAATAAGAGGCTGCGGACCTGAGCTTTTGCCGCCCATGGTCTTGAGGCGCGCACCAGCTGGACGGAGCAAAGAATAATCAACCTCAACATCAGTACCCTCATAGAGGTGCTTCATAAGGAATGAGACGGAATCACCCCACCCTTCACGGGTATCAGGCACGACAAACTTCACCTTCTTGCCGGTCTGATGCTTCACAATAGGAAGCTGCTGAATGTTTTCGGTCTCAACAGAGTAACCGACGCCGGCGCCGGACATAGAGAGCACTACGATCTCGCCGAAGTCCTGGAATGTTTCAGGGGCAATATATGAACAGTTATAGACTGTTGCATGGCTCTTGCGAGCGGCAGGACCTGCAAACTGGAGGAGGCGCATAGAAGGCATTGCTTCCTGCTTCACGAGGCTTTCGCGAATTTCTTTATACTCTGCCTCTTTCAATTTATTTCCCAAATTTTCGCGCATGAATGCCATGTAGCGATCGGCAGTCTCCACCCATGTTTCGCGGCGGCCTTCAGTCTCAATCCAGCGAGAATAGGTACGATAGTAAATAAATTCACCGAGAGCATTGCGGAAATATTTTTTACTCTCTGAAGCGAGCTTGCGCACGTGCTCAGGGACGGTCACCCCTTTCAAGCGCAATTCGCTGCGCTTCTGGCGATACAAAATGAAAGACTTAGCAGCCTTTACATAGTCGCTCATCATAATTTCGCGCTCTACCATGTCCTGAATGCCCTCAACGGTAGGCACAAAATCCTTATGGGTACGTGAAGTACGCACCAAATCGGCATAGACTTTATTGGCCACCAATTCAGCCTCTTCGACTGAACCCTCACCTGCATCCATCATAGCCTTATGCACGGCATTGGTGATGCGTGAGACGTCAAAAGGCACGACTCTCCCATCGCGCTTTCGTACGACCTTCACGAGCGATGCCTTTACTTTTGTCTCTTTTGTATCTTTGGAATTTCCCATGCTCTTCTTTTTTGTTAATAAGTAATGCGGTCTTTTCTACAGCCGCTGCACGTGCAGCGGATGCATGCCCCTCTTCGGTCGCATCAAAGTAAAGGTGCAGGAGCGCAGCATGTCTCGAATATGCTGTGCTCTCTGTGCATCGACCTATAAAAGCCGATGCATGCTCTCATCCTTCTCTCCGATGTCGATGAACGTGGTACAAGCATTGTACGCCTCTCATGCTTATATGGTTTGGGGATAATTTTTTTTTGGAATATCATTTTTGACAAATGTAAATACGGCCGGCCGTATCAAACAAAAGAGTACGCAAAAAGGCCCAGTGAAGGCCTTTTTGCAGGTGAAAACACATGCCATGCAGAACATTATTCAAAAACAGTCATATGCGATCCGATGTCAATATGATTGATATCTGCAGTGCCGGCAGGAACTTCGAGCACATAGAGTGCGGCATTCGTCGGCGTCAACACTTCAGGATCAGTCGATGGCGGCATATTCTTTTTTATAAATACCACTCGCCCGCCCTCATCCAACCAAATAATGTCGAGCGGAAAGAGCATGTCCTTCATCCAAAAACTATATCGCGCTGGTTTTTCAAAAAGGAAAAGCATACCTTCATTTGGTGCGAGGCTTTCACGGCCAGACAAACCCTGTGTCTGCTCTGCCTCAGTCAGAGCCAAATCAGCAACAATAACAGCGTCGCCAAGCGATACCCCCACCTTCCCTTCAGGAACAGTAATATCGGTGCGCTCGACCCGCTTTGTTCCATTTCCAAAAAGAGACGCCCGTGCATCCTCAGGAGGAGTGCTTGCCCTCTGATAGACATAATGCCAGCATGTATTCATCGCAAATAAAAGTGCAATAACAAAAAGCCCAACAAACACTTTTTCTCTCTGCGACCAATGATGCCAAGGCGAAAGTAAATCCTTTTTGTGCATGGCACTATTATATAGTAAAGTACAGAAAGGAAGAGGGAAAAATAAGCCAAAGGAGAGTTCGCATAGCGGTCTAGTGCGCAGTCCTGGAAAGACTGTATGTCGGCAACGGCATCGGGAGTTCGAATCTCCCACTCTCCGCAATGATCCGCGAGGATGCCTCAATGGCATCCGAGTGGAGCATCATTGCGTGATAGTGGAAGATGAGAAAGACGGAGCGTGCGAGCCGAGCACGGCGAGCCGCGAGTCGGGGTCGCGAACATTTCTGAGCGACGGCGAAGAAATGATTCGTGACCGAATCTCCCACTCTCCGCAAATTTATATGCAAAATTCACATAAAATTTCAGAAGGACAAAAAATAATTTTTATCACAATAAAAGATGAGCTCTTTCCAAAAATTGAAAATCTAAAGAATCTACTTATAAAAATTCAATCGCATAAAGTTTCTTTTAGTCCTTATTCTAGGAAACTACACTTACTTGAATCTGAATATACGTCTATATCTGCGGAGTTTTTTCTCATTGCAACAAAGCTACAGACTCCAAATATTCTTTTTAAAGATCTAGCTGATAATCCTCAAAATATGGCTGATTATTTTCAATTTCAAGAAGCTTTTCAAAAAAATATCGATCCTTTCGTTTGTAAAAAGATTCTGCGGTTGCTCT
>CAZKGX010000026.1:0-3615 GCA_964552645.1 uncultured Candidatus Saccharibacteria bacterium | reverse complement strand
CATTGATAGGACACTTGATAGAAAGACTCAAAATATTCAGAACAATTTAACATTGCTTATTTCAATAACTGCAATTATCGTAAGTCTTTTATTAGGTAGAAGCTCTAACACTAAAGAGATACAACGAGCATGGACACAAATAGACAATCCATTACGAGCATTATGTTCCCCTTATGATTTGTGTGGCCTACACACTACCACAAAACATCATGAAAAAGATGTTCACCTCCAATCCACCTCACCCTTCCCCTTTGCGCGCAAAGAGTCATTTGCCTTACTAAAATGCTTGCAGCCGAAAAAGCCATTGTAGGCTGAAAACGGCGAAGGGTGCGCCGCCTCAAGCACTGTATGTTTGCTGCGATCAATCACAGCACCTTTTTGTTTTGCATAATTTCCCCAGAGTAAAAACACCAAACCTTCACGATCGGCTGAGAGCGTCTGCACCACAGCATCCGTAAACTCCTCCCACCCCTTCCCCTGATGCGAACCCGGCGTATGAGCGCGCACCGTCAATGTTGCATTCAAAAGAAGCACGCCCTGTGTGGCCCAGCGCGTCAGGTCGCCATGCGCATGTGGCTTCACACCAAGATCCGCTTCAATTTCTTTATAGATATTTTTCAAGGAAGGCGGGAGCGGCACCCCTTCATTAACCGCAAAACAAAGACCATTGGCTTGGCCAGGACCATGATACGGATCTTGCCCAAGAATCACCACTTTCACTTGATCAAATGGGCACGCATCAAATGCCTTAAAAATATGCTTCGGCGATGGATAGACCGTCGCCGCTTTGTATTCTGTATGCACAAAATCAGAGAGTGCCTTGAAATACTCCGCCTCAAAAGCACCCTTCAATGCTGCTTTCCACGAGGGTTCAATTTTTATCTGTGAAGCAGTGGCCATGTCGTGTATGCGTGTTTGTTAGCTACCATCTCCCGCTGGCGCCGCCACCACCTGAACTTCCCCCACCAAAACCACCGAAGCCGCCGCCGCCAAATCCACCACTTGAACCGCCGCCGAAAAACCATGGGCCACCACCATGTCGTCCTGCATTTTTAAATTTGCCGTAAAAGAATGTGGAAGCGATAAAGTCGACAATAAGACCAATGATTGCAGCTATGATTGCAATCAGAAGTGTCCTCGAAATGAAAAGTCCAAAGAAGAAACCGAGCAGTGCCCCTGGCCACCATGCCCGACTTTGAGCGAAACCGGCAAAAGCACGCGCAAATACAAAGAGAATAAAGAAACCCAGGATAAAGAGTGCTTGTATTGGCATACCACCCAGCATGCCATTCCCAGGAATGGTGCCGCCCATCGACGACTTCGTCCACAGCTCGGCCGCAGCCGGATCGGCAAGCGCCGCAGCGATCTTATCGACAGCGCCGGCAATGCCCGCATTATAATCGCCCGCCTTAAATGCAGGCAGTATAATATCGCGTATCACTTTACCTGAAAAAGCATCGGTCACCACTGCTTCAGCACCATACCCAACTTCAATACGCACCTCTCTATCATCGCGCGCCACCAAGACAAGCACGCCATTGTCCTTGCCACGCTTGCCAATGCCCCATTCCTTGAAAAGGGCTGCGGCAAATTCCTCCACACTGTCGCCACCAAGATCTGCAACCGTCACTACCGAAAGCTCAGTGCCAGTCGTTTGCTCGAGGCTGCGCGCTTTCTGTTCGAGATCGCTTTTTTGTGTAGCAGTAAGGAGGCCGGCATAGTCATTGATAAAGCCAGACGGTGTGCCAGGACTTTTATAGGCAGCAACGCTCTGTGGTACTGCGCCTCCAAAAAGCGCGGCCACCATCAAAACAAGCACAGCTATAGTGCCGATGAAAGTGAGAGCGCTAGAATGCCATTTAGAAATTAACCTGAGGGGCATTTTCGGCGCCGGCTGCGGCTTCAAAGTATGTTTTTGCATCAAATCCAAAGAGGCTTGCTACGACTGAGCTTGGGAAGCGCTTTGCAAGCACATTGTAGGTGCGAACTTCATCGTTATAACGCTTACGCTCAACGCTGACACGATTTTCTGTGCCTTCAAGCTGTGACATAAGGGTCTGGACCGTCTCAGAAGACTTCAAGGTAGGATAATTTTCCATAACAACCAAGAGGCGTGAAAGTGCGGTCTCAACTTCCCCTGCGGCAGCGGCCTTTGCACTTGGTGTAGTGGCGCCACCGTACTTTGTACGAGCATCAGCAAGGGCACCGAAGACGGCCTGCTCCTGCTTCATTGCTCCTTTGACTGACTCAACGAGATTTGGAATAAGATCGAGGCGGCGCTGATATTGCGTCTCAACCTGCGACCACTGCGTATCTACCGTCTCACCAAGCGTCACAAATTTGTTATACGTTACGCCAAAGTAGAGCGCAACAATAACCACAAGTCCTATGATAATCCAAAGTGTTTTTTTCATATGTGCGGGTATTATAGCATATTTTTTCTGGATATTGTATTCTGTTTTTTAGAAAGGATTGCCATGAAAAAACAACGATGGTCGGAACCAAGTATGGCGCCCCTGTGTGATAGCGATGTAGGTCGTACCTTCGCCATTCTCTTGCACCCCATTGAAGGAAAAGGGTGCAATGATCCGGAGGTAATGCAGCTCCGCAACAAAAGCTGCGAGCTCTGTGGATACCCCCATGTACAAGGCGGTGACATATGCTGGGAATGCGGTATTGCCCAAGCGGTGGATCGCATGATTGGTTTTGATCTCTTCATGGGTACAGCGGGTTCCTATCACAGCTTTGCCGCTGGCGGCTATGTACCCTACAATCCCCGCGATGGCAGTTGTCGCGGTGGGCCTTGCTAGGCACATCGAAAGCCTCCAGAATGTGTGCCTCATATACGAAAACGCCGACCTCACAAGGTCGGCTTTTCTTTTTTGAAACAATAAATAAAAAGCACCGACCTTACAGCCGGTGCTCCTGTGCATTGCAGAGACGAATCCAACGCGCACTATCCACGTGGTGCCACCACATTGATAATACGAGCGTAGAGAAATCGCATGGCACCATGACATACCTGTTCAGCAGGATATGTGGTGATGATGTGATCCTGCTCAGGGGATCTTGGCCCCCTGGTGAAAAACAGAAATGCGGGCCGCCCGCCAACATGCGCAGATTTCCCCAGAGCCAACCAAGGAAAGTGCTCACCCTGGAATTCAGGGTGCTCGACAGCAAAAGCACAGGCAATGTCCGGCATGGCCGGCAGAAAGCCTTCGGGAAGGACTTTCTTTACACTCTCATCCATACTAAGCGGCGGCATGCATTGTGCCATGCACACAAAGCCGAACTCAGCAGTGACAACAGAGTCAGGCACCCAAACGTCATCTCCATCAAAGAGACACAGCACATCGGCCACTTGGTACGACGGTGTGTATGCGCCTATCACGGACATAGGTGGTGCGATGACCACCCTATGCTGCATTGATCCATCCCGAGTCACGATTTTATTGAAAGAGCTGCGTATTTCTTCCATACTTCATATTGATACTGCCGTATTTCAGTTGAAAGTCAATATAGCCTCATAAAAAGAAAATGCCGACCTGTGGCCGACATTTTCTCTCTTCCCCCCGCCCCCTTTTTACCTAATATCCCCCCCTACCCCCGCCCACA
>CAZKGX010000025.1:0-9374 GCA_964552645.1 uncultured Candidatus Saccharibacteria bacterium | reverse complement strand
GCAATGAAGATTAATGATGTTTTGTCAGACAATGTTGCGCGCACGCCTGGATATGGCACCGCTTCCCCACTTTATTTCCCTGGAAAAGATGTAGCTGCAAAAACAGGTACCACAAACAGCTATCGTGATGCATGGATTATGGGTTATTCAACCGGTATTGCCGTTGGTGCTTGGGCAGGAAACAACGACAATCGCCCTATGCAGAAAGAGCGCACTGCTCGCTTTATCGTAGCTCCAATGTGGAATGAATTCATGCGCTTTGCCTTGGCTCGCACACAAAGCGATTCATTTGAACGCGCTGAACCAGAAGATCCATCCACATTGCGCCCCGTCTTGCGCGGTATATGGAAGGGAGATAAGTCATATTATACGGACAAAAACACAGGTGGTATTGCAAATGAATTTACCCCTGCAAATATGAAGGAGGAGCATGTCATTACTGAGGTACATTCAATTCTCCATTGGGTAGATCGCAATAATCCTCGTGGCCCTGCACCTATTAACCCAGGGAATGACCCGCAATATCCATATTGGGAATACGCTGTACGCAAATGGGCAGATCAAAATAACATTAAAGACCAAGATGCAAGCAATATACCTCAGATAACAACAACAGTTGCGCCGACCGCTCCCCCACAAGTCGTCTTCTCCAATCAAAAAGATACGCTCTATAAGCGTCAAAGCCCTGTCACCCTGACCGTTGCCGTCGTAAGTGGTCGTCCAATCGTTAGAGCCGAATATTACGCGAATGGGAGCTATATTGGAACAAGCACCAATGCCCCATTTTCATTCACTTTCATCCCAGCAGATACTGATGTAATCCAAAAATTGAATCAAATGAAAGTTGTTGTCACTGACACTGTTGGAAATAAAGCCGAAGCTCGCATGGATATGATGGTGAGTGAATAAAGCATAAGAACCTTAGCTCGGGCTACAATGGTTTTTATGTTGTACTCACTTCACCTAAGGGAGAAAAACCTCTCTTATTGAATATCTGTAATATCGAAAGATTTTAATTTTTCGAGAATAACCTCTTTCTTTGCGGCAACTACAGCACGAAGTGATGGATGACAATCCATCATAAGTTTGCCATTTTTAATTTTTACACCTCTTAAAAGTACCTTTGCACCTGGCACAACTTCAACAATAACAGCCTTAATGCTGTCTTTTTGGACTATTTTGGCCCCAAGAATATGCTTTATATTGCCGAATAAATTAGAAATTGGCTCCATCGAGGAAAGTATAAAGTAAAAGGTAAAAAGGAAAAGGTCAGGGGAGGAGAAAAAAAAGGGGGGGTGTTCTCACCTTTACAGATAGTTTTACATATAAAAAGACCATTGTACCCGGAGCTAAGGTCTTTTTATATGTAAAACTATCTGTTCATCGGCATTACCAAATAGGTAAAGCTCTTATCCGACACAGGACGCATTACAAGAGGTCTTCCCTGCCCATTTAACTGAAGGGCTACACTATCAGAATCGATAGACTGAAAACAATCTGCAACATAGCGATGATTGAAACCCACAGCGATAGCTTCACCAGAAAGAGCGACTTCGAGCTTTTGTGAACTTTCACCGACATCTGCATTTTTGGTGCGCAATTCAAAATCCTTCTTTGCAGGATCGATTGCAAAACTCAACTGATTAAATTTATCACTAAAAATAGTTGCCATCTTTACGGCGCGAACCAAATCATCTTTCAAAACAACAACTTCTGTTTTTGCTTCCTTTGGAATAATTTGTTTGTAATCAGGAAATGATCCGTTCACAAGACGAGATGTTACATACACTCGACCGAAACTAAAACTGATTTGATTTTTATCATAACAGACAGTCACTTCCTCTTCAGCTTGTTCTAAGAGACGAACAATATCAACGACATTTTTATGAGGAATTAAAATATGGCCGAACTCCTTCATTTTTTTGACCTTTACGCGTTTCTCTGCCAAACGGAATGAATCAGTAGCCACAAAGACAAGCGCCTCCTCTTCCCCGTACAGACATACAGAGGAAAGCTCGGGCTTGATAGATGAAGTACTTGCACTGTACCAGACAGCTTTGAATCCATGGATTAATTCTTTTGGTGAACACTTAAAGGACTTTTCATCGGACACAAGAGGGATGGTAGGAAACTCTTCGCTCGGTAGTGATTTGATAGTTGAAGTGTTTGTTGGAGTAGAGATTTTTATATTCCCCTCATCGGATTCGATAGTGACATTTTTGCTGTCATAAAGGTTGTTAAGGAAAACGCTCAGGATCGCTCCAGACACAGCAACATCACCTGACTCGAATACTTTCACAGGAATATCTATTTCGACGCCTATATCGAGGTTTGTCGCTTTCAGGAGCAAACGATTGTCACGTGCCGAGAGTAAAATGCACTTCAAGATAGGAAGTGAGAGGTTTTTCCCTGTCACACGCTCTGCGTGCTGCACCGCTCCAAGAAATTTATCTTTAATGCATTCTATCTTCATAGGTGTAATGTAAATCAGTTTAATGCTTTGTACCAGCGCTGTCCTTTTCCTTCTCTTATATTAATTCTTTTCTTATTTAAGATATGTGGTTGATATATACCCTGTGGATAAGTGGATAAGTCCTGTATAACCCTTTGTATAGCCACATTTTAAACTCTTTTATCCACATAGCTAGTGCACAACCCGTGCATTTTCTGTGGTAATACTTTTTGGTCTATCGTACAAAGTGAACGAACGTATCCAATTGATCACAACTTCTTCACAAGATACCCACGGTTTATCCACATTGTTATCCACAGGTATATCCCCTACAACATATTTCTAATCTGATTTATCTCTTGTGATAGAACAGGATCGTCCTTTATATCGGTCTTTATCTTTTCACATGAATGAATGACTGTTGTGTGGTCACGGCCACCAAGCTTTTGACCGATAGACGGATATGAGACACTGCAATCTTCGCGAAGAATATACATAGCAACCTGGCGCGGACGAACAACCTCCTTCTTGCGGGTCTTATCGTAAATACTCTTCTCATCAATGTTATAAAAGTCAGCCACCATCTTTACTATGTCCTTTATAGCCACATTCTTCTTTGGCTTGTTGGTGTTCTTTAGGATGTTCTTTATCTCAGGGAGGCTTAGGTCGCGCTTCTTGAGCTGGATTTGGCAGATAATGCCATTAAGGACACCTTCAAGTTCACGGATATTACCCTCTACAGAAGAAGCGAGGTATTCAATAATTTCCTGGCTCAAAACAAGCTCATGTTGCTTTGCTTTTGCATTTAAAATAGCAATACGAGACTCAAGGTCAGGTTGAGGGATATCAACAATCATGCCCGAGCCAAAGCGAGACTTGAGGCGGTCTTCGAGATTAGGGATGAAGTTCGGGTGTTGATCAGAAGAAAAGACTACCTGCTTATTGTTGTCATGGTAGTAATTGAAAAGATGGAAAAGCTCCTCCTGTGTAGCCACTTTATTGGCCATAAACTGAATGTCGTCCATTATAACCACGTCGTATTTGCGGTACTTTTCCTTAAATACGCCAGTTTTATTGTTCTGCACAGCACTCACGAATTCCATAGTGAACTTTTCAGAGGTCAAATAATAGACCTTTTTGTTGGGAAAGCTGGTCTTTATGTGGTTGCCAATAGCTTGAATAAGGTGGGTCTTCCCTCTTCCTGTTGATCCATAGACGAAAAATGGATTGTAGACCTGACCAGGTTTTTTTATGACTGCTTGCGCCGCAGCATGCGCCAATTCATTGAAAGAACCAATAATAAAGCTATCAAATGTATAGCGAGGATTAAGGTTATCTTCGCGATTTATATAGACTTCAGGCAAAGGTAATTCCTGGGTAGGATTTGGAATGCTTTTTTGGGTAGATTGCTTCTTTTCGCTTCCTTGAGGGTTAATAATATAGTGAATAGCCCTTATGCTATCTACTTTTTCACGTAGACTCTTCAAAATGTTCTTATGATACTTGTTTTGCAGCCAGTCTTTTACGAAAAGATTCGGCACACTTACATACACCGTGCCATCATCGATACGAGAAATGTAGGTTTGTTTGAACCATGTATTAAAAGTAGCTTTTGAGACGACAAGCTCAATCTCTATGAGAACAGTTTCCCATAATTTTTTCTCATCGTTCATAGTGGCATCATTATAACTGTTGGGGTGGAGCGTGCCACTTGCATGGTTGTCAAAGAAGTATCGGAATAAAGTACAAAGTAAAAGGTAAAAAGTAAAAAGTGCAGACGGGACGGGAAAATTCACTTGATTGCAGAAAGGTATGAAAAAATTTTTGATTTGTTTGGTTCGGCTGACCTTTTACCTCCCACCTTTTACTTTTTACCTGTCTTAGGGTATACTCGCCCCATGGCATCATTGGCACTGACATACAAACCAAAGAAGCGTAAGCGCGCTCGTACTCACGGGTTTCGTTCACGTTCAAAGACTCATGGTGGTCGCCGCACCCTCCTTCGCCGTATGCGTAAGGGTCGCGCCGTTTTGGCCCTCTAATTAAGCCGCTTTTTGAGCGGCGGTTCTATGCCCCCTCGTACTTTACGGCTTAATAAAAAGGAAATTGAGACCATAGTAAAAAATGGTCGATTTCTTCATATACCCTCTCTCGCCACAGCGAGCGCTGCTTGCAAGGCTTTAACGGCTGATAATTTTAAAATAGGAGTCACCGCCTCAAAGAAAGTTGCAGCAAAAGCAACAGAGCGTAATCTTTTGCGCCGTAAATGGTATAATGCCCTCTATCGCGCATACCTTTCTGGGAAGGAAGGTGGCCGTCCTCCCAAGGGTTGGTATATGATTCAGCTGCGCCCCGGAGCATTACAATCTTTATCTACATTACCCCATGTCATATCTTTACCACACATTCTTTTATGAGCCGCTCTATAACGGACTCATTTTGCTTTTAGGGGTACTTCCCCTTTGGGCTGATATGGGTATGGCTATTGTGCTTTTCACTATTATAGTGAAAATAATTCTCATTCCTCTTTCAAAAATGCAGATCCGCACCCAGATTCGCATGAAGCAGGTTGAGCCAAAGCTCAAAGCTATTAAGGAATTGTACAAAAATAATCCGCAAAAGCTCAATATGGAGACATTACGTCTCTATCGCGAAGAAAAAATCAACCCTCTTTCCGGTATTTTCCTTCTTCTTATTCAAATTCCTATTATTTTGGCGCTCTACCACATCTTTTTGAGCGGCGGCCTCCCTCTTATAAAGACTGATCTTCTCTATTCATTCATAAAAGCACCGACAGATCTCATCAATATGCACTTCTTTGGTATCAACCTAACCACAAAGAGCGTTGCATTGGCTCTTCTGGCTGCCATTACCCAATATATACAAATGAGGGTTATGATGCCTGCCCTTCCTAAACCTGAACCAGGTGCTGAGAAGACTATGGCAACTGAATTTGCCTCAATGATGGGCACACAAATGAAGTATGTCATGCCGGTTATGGTGCTTGTGGCCGGCTATACCGCTGGTGCAGCCATTTCTCTCTATTGGGTAACAAGCAATATTTTTGGAACACTCCAAGAGATCTTTATTCGTCGCAAGATGGAGCGTGAGGCAAAAGGAAAAGCAGAGGTACAGACCACTCAAAAGTAGTGGATACAAACAAGATATAATAAAAAAGGCCGCAAGAAGCGGTCTTTTTTACATCTTTCCCCTATCACCCTACTCTCTATTAAGGAAAAGGCCCCAAAGCGTACCATCACTCTTATTGGTGAAAATAATATAATTGTCATCATCACTCATATCAAGGTTCACCGCATCCGTCTTTACAAGCACATTTGCAGCAGGATCGACAATGATTTCTCCTTGTCCGGTGGCAAGGTCAATGCGCGCAATGCGATCGTCGAACTGCACAATACCTTGATACCATGCATCCGGATAGACTTCATTTGGTGCACTACGAGGGACGGCACAAATAAGAATGGCCTTGTCTTTCTTTCCCCAAACACACTTGTCGGCGATGGTAGAAGGAATAATCGTCTTTGCACCAGTCTTCGTATTAAACACATAGGTCGCAATATCACTTCCATCCATTATGCTTGCAACAATAAGGCTGCCGTCTCTATTTGGAAGAGCGACAATACCCTTCCCCCCAAGCATGCGGGGGAGGGGGGAGGTGTCAGGGTTAAGGTAGTAGACGAAGCCATAAACTAAACCAGAAGGTCTGCTCTGCAAAGCAATAACAGTCGGTGCAATCCATGAAGCCAGCCATTCTGAAATAGGCGACTGGAATATGTCTTTTGCTTGTGATCCATCGGGGCGAGCTGTAGTGCCGGTGATCGAGCTTTTGCCAGCGGTAAAGAAAATAGCCTTCTTATTTGGCGCTGCAGTGATTTGTTGTATGTTTCGGGCCAAGAAGCCACCCTTCAATTCTCGTGGGGTAAATTGAATATCTCCAGAAATGTCGGTGCTTGATGTCGCCACTTCAGGGGCAGATTTTATTTCCCCGTAAAAGGTCTGAATGGTATCGGTGTTTTCGTCGGTATAGCGTGCCAATACAGAGCTGCCGTCTTTTATCCATATTGCTTCAGCTACTTTTGGTATGCGTGTGCTCGTAAGGCGTGTATTTATAAATGAATCACGGTTTGTTTCGTATACGTGACCAGTAGCCTTTTCCATATAACGAATAACCGAGGTCTTCTGAAGAGGATTAGGGCTTGTTTTCGGCGACGGTGCTGTGCCGCTCGTATCAGAGAGAAGGCTGTTGCTGGTAATACGGCTTCCTGTAAAAAGAACAGCTCCAGCCACAGGTTGTGTGCTGATTTGTCGTAATGCAGGTATAAATGAGGTGGTGCCTGATGTTGGGGACGGTGTATAGCCAGGGTTTGTTGATGGCGATGGGCTGCTTGTTGCTGTTCCCCCTCCCCCAGGAGTGGTGATTGGTGGGCGTACTGATGGAATGGTGGTGTCATCGTCATTTGTACCATCAGAAGGAGTCTTTGGCTGCAAAAAGTAAAAGGCAATACCAAAGGCTATGGCTATCACCACAATGATTCCAATAACAATGGTAAGGACGGTTTTACGTTGCATGCGTTTTTTAATTATTCAAACACTCCTGATAAGGGTTGTAGGTTTCGTATGAAGGGTTGCCTGCAAGGTATGATCCGGCGGGTATTGGTCCCGGTGCTCGTCCCGCAGCGTCACGATACTTGGTGTTGGTTGGATTTGCCTCACGACAATCAATGGCTTTCTTAATGGCAGCGACAGTAGCATCTTTTTCTGCTTTTATTCGTGCTGCGACTTCAGGGCTAACTGCATCAAGTCCTTTATGTGCCTGTATGTACTGCTCTTCATAATTTACAAGAAAAGCACGCGCATCGTCGACACTGCTTGATCCACCCTCCGCAAGATTTGCTTTTAGTTGCTTGCTGTAGAGTTGTGTTTGTGTGTCAAATATATCTGCTCTTTTCACAAAGAGAGCATCATCCTGGCTTTTGAGTGCGGCACGTTCAGCTTCAAATTCAGCCCTCTTTTTTATATCAGCTTCCGAGCCAATCTCTTCCGCTGGTGTAAATGCATTATAATCGGCTATTTTGTTTTCAAGGGCAGCTTTCTTTTCAGCAAGAGCCGCACGATCTTTTGAGAATTGAAGGAGATCTCTATCTACCCCAGCGGCAGTAACCGGATCGCTGAGGAATATGGAAGTAGACCCTCCCGCTACAGGAGAGATTTTGCTTGCAGAAAATTGTAATTTCACCAGATTTGGATTGATGGTATAGACGATAAGGTATGAACAGAGGACAGCAACCAAACCCTCGAGCGCTCTCCTAATAGTGTCTTTTCCGTTTGATTTACTAAGCTCTGAAGCAGAGAATACATATTCAATACCACCATATGCTATATAGACAACGGCCAATACTGCAGAAACGGCTATCAAAAGGACAAATATGCCACGTAAATACCAAAGAAAATCCGTTTTACATGCATCGCTGGCGCCGCTGCTTGAAAGTGGATTACAAGGGGTTTCTTCGCCAAGTTTGGTACCACTACGGGCTGAATAGGTGGTGTATGGCAATGGCACCAATGGTATGTAGGTGCTGTAGGTAGCCTTCTGTTCTTGTGCGTGGACGGCTTGTGTTGGTATGTAAGTTATAATGGCACCACCTCCCAGCAACAAAGACATTGCTAGAGAGCGGACCAAAAAAGCAGACACTTTTTTATTTTTTTGAAATAAAGACAGCATTAATTTTGAGTAAAGTTTACCATAACTGATGAGCTAGAACGCTGGAAGGTATTGTTCTTATGATCAACACGAACGCCAACTGAAGCAACACCCTTCTCCCCTGCTGAGCGCACCACTACAGATGGTTTGATTTGATTTGCAAATGGATTGTCATTCAGGAACCACTTATAGACAAGATTATTTATACCGGCGCTTGAGAAAAAGTATGGTACAGCACGAATTTCCATCTCCTCTCCATTGAGGGGCACCTCATCTCGCAGTGCTTTTTCATAGCGTATGCCAAGGAGGGGGTGATTTTCATACATAAGTACACGAGGATTGGTAGAGGTGAGCTGCATAACACCTTTTGCTCTAATAGTATCGTCAGTGCTTGAAACCTCTACGGTAATATTTACATCATCAGATGGCGTTGTTTCGCTGAGAACGATACTGTCCTTGCCGTATCCAGATTGAGCATCCAAAACAACAGTGTCGCGTATCCATTTATAGATGAGATTTTTAGGATTTATTCTTGCTCCATCACGGCGTACAAAAGCAGGGAGTGCCACAATGGTAATAGGTGCTTGGTGGCTATACAGAGCCTTTCCTTTGTAAAATGGCGGTACATATTCATCATCTGCTTGCCATACTAGGTCTACGGTGGCTGGGGCAATCCGTATTTGTTCTGTTTGTGTGCGACCGTCAGGGGCGGTAATGGTGGCATTGATGATTGTGGCAGAACCAAGTCCGCCTGTGGTGATGGTGCGGCGAATATCACCTGTT
This sequence comes from uncultured Candidatus Saccharibacteria bacterium, assembly GCA_964552645.1. Lineage (GTDB taxonomy): Bacteria > Patescibacteriota > Minisyncoccia > Phycocordibacterales > CAZKGX01 > CAZKGX01. The sequence goes on along the minus strand of CAZKGX010000025.1, from coordinate 420 downwards.
CCTCCACCGAGAGACTTACCATTCACCGACCAATTGATTTTGCTGCGATTGAGGTCAATAGAGTAACTAATGAGGCGCACAACAACATCTTGAAATGGCCCGGGGATTTCCGGGGTCAAATCGGTGATAACAGTGAACTTGGTGAATTCCTCTGGCACAACAGAATAATCCACCTCAGTTGATGTCTTGAATGAAGAAATGATCTCTTCGCGGCGCGGCCGTGTTGATCGATTACGGTTTTCCGCGTCATGAGTACTACCATCCTCAGCGTCAACGTGGCACCTTGATGTGTCATATCCAGCATCGCACGCACGACGACGTTTTTCTCGCACCGGGTCTCCAGGACATCACCGCACACGTGGACTTCACTGCCATTGCCGAGGCCGCGCAAGACAGCGGCTTAAGCGTGCTGGGTTACAC
>CAZKGX010000024.1:7517-10133 GCA_964552645.1 uncultured Candidatus Saccharibacteria bacterium | reverse complement strand
CTCCCCAAAAAACAAAGAGTGGAAAGGTGTCATTGTGAGCGATATAAGTGAAGGCGGGTCAAAAGACACTGCTCTTATGGAGCTGGAGGAAAATGGAAACAACACTCATAGTATAAGAGCGTTGGTACGTTTACCTCTCTATACTGAGTTGCGTATTGGGGATAGAGTGGCATTTCTATCGAGCGCAGAAATACCCGATGATTTTCTGACCGATGCCGGTCTTGTATTTCCATATGCAGGGTACTTGGCTGCAAAAGGTGCGGCTTTCATTCTCAAACCTCGTTCAATAACGGTGACACGACACAGTCGTGATATACGACGTTATCTCTATGCATTTCGCCGCTATTTTGAGCATGGTGTGCATATGATAATGTCGGAAATGTCGGCCAATTTGGTCTGTGGCGTTTTGCTCGGCACCAAAAAAGGTCTTACCAACATTGAACCCGTCTTCCGTCGCGCTGGGCTCACGCACATTCTAGTGCTATCCGGCTTCAATGTGACAATTGTGGCGGTCTTTATTGCCGCTTGTCTTTCATTCCTCGATCGGCGAAGTAAGTTTATTATTTCGCTCACTGCAATTATGGGATTTGCTCTTATGGTGGGACTTACACCGACCGTGATGCGTTCTGTATGTATGGCGACGCTTGCTCTTTGGGCAGGCTATATATACCGACCCTATGGAGTAGGGAGGGCTCTTGCCATTTCGGGGGCTGCTATGGTTGCCCTGAATCCACTCATTGCTACTTTTGACCCCTCATTTCAATTATCCTTCATATCTACTATTGGCCTCATTGTATTTGCTGAGCCCATGCAATCGTTTGTCCGCATCTTACCTGAGCGATTTGGCATACGAGAACTGATAGGGTCGACTTTGGCGGTGCTTATTTTCTCGACACCATTTACTCTTATGACAATGGGGCAAGTATCGATAGTGGCGCTTCTCTCAAATATTCTAGTGACGCCATGCATACCAATTCTCATGCTGCTGGGCTTTTTGGCTACTAGTATCAGTCTCATACCCACATCACTAACCCTCACTATAGGGCACGTCGTAGGTATGGTCGCCGATGGTATTGCGCAATACGTTCTTTTTATTGGTACTACTATTGGCACATGGAAAATAGCCTCGGTCACGTTTGTATTGCAAAGCATGCCGACGGCACTGATCTATGGAAGTTATGCTGTGCTTATCTACGCACTCACTTTGAAGAAAGCCTCAGCAGCTTCCCAGTTCATATTGGCAAAAAAATCTTCTACGTAATTCTTTTTTCCTGAAGGCATGTAATCGGCAACATATGAGTGCTCCCACATATCGAGGGCAATGATCGGGTGGGTGCCAAGGAGTTGTCCAATGTGCTGCTCATCGGTCCAACTATTGATAAGGCGTTTTGCAACAGGGTCGTATGCCAAGATAACCCATCCTATGCCGCGGGTGAGGGCAATAGCCTTAAAGCGTAAGAGCCATGCATCAAAAGAGCCCCACTCTGCGGCAATGGCCTTATAAAGTGCGCCATCTTGAGCGATATCCTTTGGTCCGTCCTGAAGGAGGGCAAAATAGATTTCGTGATTGCGCATGCCGCCGTGCTCAAATGAAAAACGTCGCTGCAATTCACCGAGGGCATAGGCATGCTGTTCGCTGGCCTGCGCATATTCGGCGATTTTTTCCATAATCAGATTGGCATTTTTGACATAGCCAGCATACAACTTCAAATGCTCTTCTATGGTACGCTTGCTAATGCCTCGCAGCTCTGGAATGGTGAACTTTTTTTCGATAAATTGATTATTCATAGAATTATTGATGTCATTTTTATTTAGTCTCTTATGGTAGCTATTGTATCACAGCGCCGTAGCCAATGGTTGCCATCGCTTTTCCTAATTCTTTTGGCTATGGCCAATGTATGGATATGGTCTCTCTTGGTGCTCAATACCGGGAAAGGTATAGTGTCGCGGCAATGGTTTAAGGCAACGGCTTCTATTCCTTTGCCCACCTCACTGATAACAGAGATTGATAGCACCGCTTCACCGACACAAACACGGGCCCAGGGGAATGTAGATATAAATACCGCACCGCTCGACCCTACCAAGCCGCTTCTTGTTATGGCACTTCTTGATATAGGGCAGGGGGATGCTATCTACATTGAATCGCCAACAGGGAATCAAATGCTGGTGGATGGTGGTCCGGATGCCGCTCTGCTTAGTCAGCTCGAGCGCATAATGCCGCCGCAGGATACAACGATTGATGTGCTCCTCATTACCAATCCGGACAAAGATCATTTGGGTGGATTCATCGATGCCCTTATGCGCTATTCAGTCGGTCTTGTAGTAGAGCCGGGTACAATTACAAAAACCCGTGTCTATACATATCTTAAGGATGTCGCTGCGCGCCGTAATGTGACAGTTGTGCGCGCGCGTCGAGGGATGGAATTTGATCTTGGGGGCGGCGCAGCCTTCTTCGTCCTCTATCCGCAAGGGGATGTTTCGAAACTTTCAACAAATGAGGGTTCTATAGTCGGTGTATTGTCGTTCGGTTCTACAACAGCCCTCCTTACCGGTGATGCACCGGTGGTGGCCGAAGAAAAAGTGCTTGCACAGCACCCCGCACTCGATGTCGATATA
>CAZKGX010000024.1:2851-7507 GCA_964552645.1 uncultured Candidatus Saccharibacteria bacterium | reverse complement strand
CACATCTGGTGAGATTGAACATGCAACCCTACTCAAGGTTGGTCATCATGGCTCGCGAACGTCCACGTCAAATGCATTGCTCAAACGCATTACACCACAGGTTGCGCTCATATCAGCAGGGAAGGGTAATACATATGGCCATCCTCATAAGGAAGTGACCGATCGCCTCAAGGCCTTTCATATACCGTATTTTGTGACAGCAAAAGAGGGTCCGATTATTTATGTATCGGACGGAAGTCGTTTTTATAGGGTAGGAAAAGAAAATGCAGAGATTAAATCAAACCTGCAGCCTTAAGGGTGCGGAAAGCACCATTCTTCTGAATGGTCTTAATTGCACGAGTGGAGAGGGTAAGGCGAACTGACTTCTTGATCTCAGGGACGTACACGCTCTTCTTTTGTAGGTTAACGTAGCGACGGCGCTTGCCACCAGGGTTGAATTGGGTTGCACGGGTGCGGTTTGAATATCCGCCACCGACAATTGAACCGCGCTTTGTTACTGGACATACTTTTGCCATATGTCCGCACATGCTATCATAAAGCCCTGCTTTTGCAAGAGCCGCACTCTTTCTGTTAGTGCGAAGAAGGAAGAGGGTCCATGCCAGCGCATTGTATGCATGTATAATTTATATATATAGAGTATGGAAATTGTTACCGCCCTTAAAGTATTCTCCTTCATAGTTCTTGTGCTCTCTGTGGTGCTCCATGAAGTGGCCCACGGCTACGCTGCTTTGGCGCAGGGCGATTTGACCGCAAAATACGCAGGTCGCCTCACCCTAAATCCTTTGCGCCACATCGACCTCTTTGGTTCCATCATCTTTCCTATCATCACAAGCATGATGGGCGTTGGTTTCGGTTGGGCAAAGCCAGTACCTTTTAATCCAGACAATCTTCGTAATAAACGATGGGGCGAAGCGATTGTGGCTGCAGCTGGACCTCTGACCAATATTCTTATTGCAGTTGTATTTGCTTGCATCGTCCGTGTCGGGGTAGAGACGGGAAGCCTTGGACCGATCGGTACTATGCTTGCTGCTATGGTCATTCTCGTAAACATTACATTGGCCGTCTTTAACTTAGTACCAATACCACCGCTCGACGGTTCAAAAATTCTCTTTGCCATTATTCCACGCCGCTCTCTATCCATTCGTCGTTTTATGGAGCGCTATCAGCTTGTATTGGTACTTCTTTATATATTTGTACTGTGGAAGTTTTTTAGCCCCGTTATTGTATATCTATTCATCGCATTGATAGGAACTGATGTAAGCAGTACTTTTCTTAATGCCTTCTTATTGCTCTAAAAGGGGAGGAAGGAATGGTATATGTCATGGAAAATGCGAAGAAATAGACGTGCCAATCCAAATGCCCTTGCATTTTCTAGCGCATCGTAGTAGAGTGAGCACCGTCGCAATAGCGGCCATTTTTATATCGTATGCCGACCATCAATCAACTCATCAAGCGCAATCGCATTAAGATCCCGCACAAGTCAAAGTCGGTTGCTTTGACCAGAACATTCAATACCCTCAAGAACCGCCCTCGCTTCCTCTATTCTCCTTTCAAGCGTGGTGTATGCGTGAAGGTGACGACAAAGACCCCAAAGAAGCCTAACTCAGCTATCCGTAAGATTGCTCGTGTTCGCCTTACAAATGGCATGGAAGTGACTGCATATGTTCCAGGTATTGGTCATGCACTCCAGGAGCACTCAGTTGTGCTTTTGAAGGGTGGTCGTGTTAAGGACGTCGGTCTCCGCTATTCTATTGTCCGTGGTGTCCTCGACTCAACTGGCGTGGAAACTCGTCGTAAGGGTCGCAGCCAGTACGGTACCAAGCGCCCTAAGGCCAAGTAGCATTTTCTTCACCTTTTACTTTTTTTACCCTTTACTTTCAAACCCAATGCGTCGCCCTATTAAAAAGAAGAATATCGTTCAGCCCGACTTTGTATACAATTCTGATAAGATTGCAAAGTTGACCAATTATGTCATGGAGTCAGGCAAGAAGAACACTGCACGTGCCATTGTGTACGATGCTTTCAATGTAATCAAAGAAAAGGCAAAGGTGGAAAATCCTCTTGAGATTTTTGAAACAGCCTTGAAAAATACAGCTCCTCAGGTTGAAGTTCGCTCACGCCGCGTCGGTGGTGCCAACTATCAGGTCCCTGTTGAAGTTCGCGCAAGCCGCCGTCAGGCCCTCTCTATTAAGTGGATTGTTGAGGCCGCTCGCTCAAAGAAGGGTAAGGCTATGCATGTAAAGCTTTCAGATGAGATTTTGGCCGCCGCAAAGGGCGAAGGTGAAGCCGTCAAGAAGCGTGAAAATGTTCACAAGATGGCCGAAGCCAACAAGGCATTCGCACACTTCGCTTGGTAATCTCATTTTTCCTCAAATAAAAGCAATGGCGGCTTCGGCCGCCATTGACGTTTTCCGGTATTCGCCGTAACGTTAGGAGAGAAAGGTTCTACTATGCACCAAGCTTATGCTTTGTTTTTGCTCACTTTCATCGGCACGCTTGTGGTTGCTATGGCAATGGCGCATGGCGTCTCCATTATCACGCAGCCTCACGACTTCAAGTTCTATTTTGCAGTACTGATCCTCTCCATCGGGGCTCTCATCGCTGTCAATGTCGCCATGCCGGCGGGGTCGTGGTGGTACAGGAATTACGCCATTTTCGATGGCTTTCCGATTGGCTGGTATGCCGGTCGAATATGGTTCACGACCGTTCGTCGCAGAAAGCAGGGGCAAGGATCATAACGGCCCAGGAGCAGTCCTCACCGAGGCACTTTCAATAGACCGATTCGCAAGATCGGTCTATTCTTTTACACCCTCATCTGTCGTGGAGCAGCCCGCGGTAGACTTTTCCTTAATTTCGTACTATTATCCTCCTATAATCTGAATAAGATTGCACCAAGGGGGTGTGCGGTGACCCTCATGTCTTTGTAGCCATTATTTTTAGTATTAATTATTCATTTATTCACCTTTATGCAACGCGACTATCCGATTGAGAAGACTCGTAACTTCGGTATCATTGCCCACATTGATGCCGGCAAGACTACCACTTCAGAACGCATCCTGTATTACACAGGTATGTCGCATAAGATTGGTGAAGTGCATGACGGTGAAGCGACCACTGACTGGATGGAGCAGGAGAAGGAGCGTGGTATCACTATTACCTCAGCTGCTATTACCTGTTTTTGGAATCCGACCTATATGCCGGCCTCTGATACGTCGCGCAAGGTTCGTTTCAATATTATCGATACCCCAGGCCACGTAGACTTCACTATTGAAGTGGAGCGCTCTCTTCGTGTGCTCGACGGTGCTGTGGTGGCCTTTGACGGTGTAGCCGGTGTGGAGCCTCAGTCTGAAACTGTGTGGCGCCAGGCTGACCGCTACAACGTGCCCCGTATTTGTTTTATCAATAAACTAGACCGCACGGGTGGCTCATTTGAGCGCTCATTCCAGACTATTCTCGAGCGTTTGACCAAGAATGCCGTTCGCATGCAGATTCCTATTGGAGAAGAAGATAAGTTCGAAGCCCTTATCGATCTTATGCGCATGAAGGCATATTACTTCGAAGGCGATATGGGAAATGCTATTCGTGAAGCCGAAATTCCTGAATCACACAAGGAGGCTGCAAAGAAGTATCATATGGAGCTCGTCGAGAAAATCGCCGCTGAAGATGAGACCTTGATGAATGCCTACTTGGAAGGGAAGGAGATTTCTCTTGAAGATTTGAAGCGTGTTCTTCGTAAGGCTACTATCACTGGAAAGCTTTACCCAGTATTCACTGGTTCTGCTCTTAAGAATAAGGGTGTGCAGCTCGTCCTCGACGGTGTGGTAGATTATTTGCCTGCACCAACTGATATTCCTCCGGTGAAGGGTATTGATCCTCATACTGATCAGGAGATTACACGTCCAGCCTCAGACAGCGCTCCATTTGCTGCCCTTGCCTTCAAGCTTGCCAACGATCCATTCGTCGGCCAGCTCGTCTTCTTCCGTGTCTATTCAGGTACTATTGAGGCCGGTTCCTATATCTACAATGCAACAACAGGAAAGAAAGAGCGTCTCGGCCGTATCGTGCGCCTCCAGGCCAATAAGCGCGAAGAAGTAAAGAAAGTCTTTGCTGGTGAAATCGCCGCTGCCGTTGGTCTTAAAGACGCAAAGACTTCACACTCACTCTGTGATGAAGAGCAGCCAATTATCTTGAATAAGATTCAGACCCCAGAGCCGGTCATTTCTCTTCGTATTGAACCAAAAACCAAGGCTGACCAGGAAAAAATGGGTATGGCTATGCGCCGCCTTGCTGATGAGGACCCAACATTCCGCATTAAGTCTGATGAGGAGACAAACGAAACCGTGATTGAAGGTATGGGTGAACTCCACCTTGAAATCATCGTTGATCGCATGAAGCGTGAATTCGGCGTCGAGGCAAATGTGGGCAAGCCACAGGTTGCATATAAGGAGACAATTCAGGCTGAAGCTGAGGCTGAACACAAATATATCAAGCAGACTGGTGGTAAGGGTCAATACGGTCACGTCAAGATTAAGATCAAGCCACTTGCACCGCTTGTTGAGGGTGAAAAGGTTCCAAAGAATGTCCACCGTGTTGAAGGGTTTGAATTCATCGATTCTATTAAGGGTGGTGTGATTCCTCAGGAATTCATCCCTGCAG
>CAZKGX010000024.1:0-2841 GCA_964552645.1 uncultured Candidatus Saccharibacteria bacterium | reverse complement strand
GTTCATATCACGATGTTGACTCATCAGAAATTGCCTATAAGATCGCCGCATCTATGGCCTTCCAGGATGCAACAAAGCGTGCAAAGCCTGTTATTCTCGAGCCTATTATGCGCGTTGAGGTGGTAGTACCTGAAAAGTTCATGGGTGATATCACGGGTAACTTGAACTCAAAGCGTGGTCAGATCGACGGTATTGAGGATCGCGGTATGAATAAGGCTATTGAAGCAAAGGTGCCATTGGCCGAAATGTTCGGTTACGTGACGCAGCTCCGCTCATTGACCGAAGGTCGTGGTACGGCAACTATGGAATTCCATCACTACGAGCCAGTGCCACAGCACATTGCTAAGGATATTATCGAAAGCAGAGGCAAATAATAGAAAGGTAAAAAGCATAGAGAAGGGAAGCGGCCGCGGAAGCGGTCGTTTCCCATGGTCATATGCAAAGTATCCATTGACATTATCCGTGGCTTTGCTACGATATCCAAATCGCTTTTGCGCGTTTTTAAGACGTCTATGTGATTTTTCTTGGCTTTTTGCATGAGAAAAATAATGCATACGCCTTACTACTCCGCGCTGGTTAAGGGGCGTAGCATTCAAACGCAGTTTTTAATAGTCGTTTTTTAGTAATAATAATTAATAATCATATGGCAGGAACTTTTGATCGCTCAAAGCCACACGTAAACGTCGGTACCATCGGTCACATCGACCACGGTAAGACGACTCTTACTGCTGCTTTGACCACTGTGCAGTCAAAGAAGGGTTTGGCAAACGTTATTAGCTATGACCAGGTTGCAAAGGCCTCAGAGAAGGACGGTCGTCGTGACTCTTCAAAGATCATCACTATCGCCATTTCTCACGTTGAGTACTCTTCAGCTACTCGTCACTACGCACACGTTGACTGTCCTGGTCACGCTGACTATGTGAAGAACATGATCACCGGTGCCGCTCAGATGGACGGTGCTATCCTCGTAGTGTCAGCCGTTGACGGTCCTATGCCACAGACCCGTGAGCATATTCTCCTCGCAAAGCAGGTTGGTGTGCCTCGTATTGTCGTCTTCTTGAACAAGTGTGATATGGTTGACGATAAGGACATGCTTGACCTCGTTGAGGCAGAAATCCGTGACCTTCTCGACAAATACGGCTTCGATGGTAAGGCCGCTCCTGTCATCCGTGGTTCAGCCTTGAAGGCTATTGAAGGCGATCCAGCATGGGTTGCTAAGATTGATGAGCTTTTGAATGCTCTCGACACCTTTATCCCTCTTCCTGTTCGTGAGATCGACAAGCCATTCCTTATGCCGATTGAAGACATCTTCTCAATCGAAGGTCGTGGCACCGTGGTTACCGGTCGTGTTGAGCGTGGTATCGTCAAGGTAGGCGATGAAGTTGAAATCGTCGGCTTGAAGGACAATGCAAAGTCAACCGTTACTGGTATTGAAATGTTCAATAAGTCACTCGATCAGGGTCAGGCTGGTGACAATGCCGGTGTCCTCCTCCGTGGTACACGCAAGGAAGACGTTACTCGTGGTCAGGTCTTGGCAAAGCCAGGTTCTGTTACCCCACACACCGATTTCGAAGCTGAAATTTACGTTTTGAAAAAGGAAGAAGGTGGTCGCCACACTCCATTCTTTACTGGTTATAAGCCACAATTCTATATTCGTACTACTGACGTTACTGGTGAAGTAACCCTCCCACAGGGTGTAGAAATGGTTATGCCAGGTGACAATGTTAAGTTCATCGTAAAGCTCGTTGCACCTATTGCACTCGAGGAAAAGATGCGCTTTGCCGTTCGTGAAGGTGGTAAGACTGTCGGTTCAGGCGTCGTCACAAAGATTACTAAGTAATCGCTTTCTTGTGGGAGGCTGGCACCAAAAGGTGTCAGCCTCTTGCAAAATAAGCCATTTTCCATTAGAGTAGCCCTACTTCAAAATTATGAAGGAAGAGAACACAACAAAAAAAGCAGCTGCCACAAAGACAGCATCTCGCAGCACTAAGGCAAAGTCAGGGGAGCCAACGCTTCACAAGCTTCGCATTCGTGTTCGTGCATACGATAGCAAGATCCTTGAGGCATCAGTAAAGCAGATTATGGACACCGCGCTTCGTCACGATGCGTCAGTCCAGGGTCCTGTCCCTCTTCCGACCGAGATCAAGAAGTATACGGTGAATCGTGCAGCCTTCGTATATAAGGATGCTCGTGAGCAGTTCGAGATGCGCACCCATAAGCGTCTTATCGATATTGCCAATCCGAATCCAAAGACTGTCGAGGCGCTCACTAACTTGAGCCTTCCATCTGGCGTCAACATTGATGTAAAGATGATGTAGCAAAGAAAGTAAAAAGTAAAAAGTAAAAGGTAAAAAGTAAAAGGTGCGAGGTGGGGGAAATACGCCAAGTTACCGGACGAAATTACCGACGCAATAAAGAAAGCAAAATGAAATTCATACTTGGCAAAAAAAAGGGAATGACACAGATCTACGACGCCGCTGGCGACGTACATCCTGTTACCGTCATCGAAGCCGGACCGGTTGTTGTCACGCAGGTAAAGACTGTCGATAAGGACGGCTATACTTCTGTGCAGATTGGTTTTGGTACACGCAAAGCAACTCGTATTGCAAAGGCACAGAAAGGCCACTTCAAAGAGCTCGGCTCATTTTCACATGTTCGTGAATTCCGCACTGAAGGCGATGCAGCCTTCAAGGTTGGTGATAAAATCGACACCTCTATTTTTGCAGAAGGGGATAAGGTGACCATTACCGGCACTTCAAAGGGTAAGGGTTTCCAGGGTGTAGTGAAGCGCCACGGTTTTGCTGGTGGTAGCCGTACACACGGTCAGAAGCACTCTGAGCG
>CAZKGX010000023.1:4886-10734 GCA_964552645.1 uncultured Candidatus Saccharibacteria bacterium | reverse complement strand
AAAATCACGAGGATTGTAGAATTTCACGGCAATTGAACCATCCTCTATAGCTCGCTTTACGATGGATTCACCAATATATGAGCTGAAGGCATCAGGAAAAAGAGTGACCATATGAAAGGTCATGTGCGGCACGTCGCGGCGGACACGCTTTCGTGATGTAGGTGCGGCCATTGCTGCCACTGGGGCCTTTGTGGCTTTTTTCTGTTTTTGTGGCTTCATTTTCATGCGGGAACACTATACAACAAAAACCACCCTTTTGGAAGGGCGGCCTTTGCGGCGCAGACGGACAGGGTGTGAACCCTATGCCTTGGTCTGGTCCATGAGGTATTAGATTTTGAGATCAGCAACAGCCTCGTCGAGGGTCTTTGAAGCGCGCTCGGTTGCAGGGGCACGTGTGCTGCCTTCTGGCTCATTTATCTTCAAATTGACGCGAGCATTGTGCTTCATGCCAACAACGCGGAGCAAGGTGCGAACAGCCTTGGCAGTGTTGCCAGTGCGACCAATCACCTTCCCCATATCTTCAGGATGGACGCCGAGGGTGAGCAAAACACCCATTTCATCAACAGTGCGGACAATCTTAACGTCATTCGGATGCTCAACTAATGCCTTAATTACATAATCCAGAAACTGTGCGTCTAACTCGGTATGCGTGCTATCCATATGTGAATTATTAAGCCTATAAGCGTCGGGCATGTGCCGCGGCGAGCCGGTATGTTATGGCCAGGATTATTATTGCAAACCCCTCCCCTCTATGCAAGGAAGAAATTATGAATTTTACATAAAGAAAAAATGAAGAAAACCTAAAGGAAAAACAACAAAGCGACCCAAAATGGTCGCTTTGTCTGCATGTGAGATCTAAAAAGGAGGAGCCTAGGCAGCTGCTGGTGCAGCAACTTCAGGAGCGGCAGCGGCCTCAGGGGCTGGAGCTGCGGCGGCTGGTGCGGCAGCAGGAGCGGCGCTCGCCGCGGCGGCAGCCTTTGGATCAACTTCAGGCTTTGGAGGGCTCTTACGTGGCAATACATTTATCTTCTTTCCAGAGATGATCTTTGCATTCAAAAGGAGGTTGTGGACGGTGTCGGTAGGCTTTGCACCTTTTGACATCCAGTAGGTAATGCGCTCTGTATTGAAAACAGGCTTCACCCCATTGGCGCCGCCACGTGCATCGTATGAACCAAGCATCTCGGCGTATTTACCGCTGCGGGTTGCATTCTGTGAATCTGTAAGCACGATGCGGAAAGAAGGATTATTCTTTCGGCCCACGCGCTGTAAGCGAATCTTTAGCATGTGCGCCATACTATCACAGCTTCAGAAAAGGTCAAGAAAGGAGCGTAAAAGAAAGAGGCCCCAACGCACACACGGAAGGTTTGCGTCGGGGCCAAATTGAGTCGGTGAGAATACCCCACGTACCAGAGGCAATGAGTTACACATCAGAGTCGTGTTCTGTCCTGCGTAATGGCGAAAACCAATACCCCCACCGTTCCTCTGTATAATACTACATTAATAATTAAAAGTCAATGGCTTATGAATTGCCCAAAACCTCATACCTGCTATAGTTAGTCAATGCCCCGCCCTACCCATCATCGCTCCACAAACACGTCAAAGCAGGCCGCTTTGCCACGTCACCCTTCCCAAAAAGGACGGTCATCTTCGGCACATTCCCGCGGAGGCGCACGTCCTCATTCTCATGGTGCCCCTCATGGCAATGGTGCCCCTCATGGTGCCCCTCGCAGCAACAGCACTCCTCATGGCACCTCTCATACAGGCCGCACCCACAACCATCACAAGCAAAACACCAGAAATGCCCCGACCATAAGCTGGCAAGCCGACATAAGCATCAATAGCAAAGGCACCGGCTATGTAGCCGTGCCCGCCCACATCCTCAAAGAGCTTCGCCGCACCCTCTCCGCTCGCGATCAAAAAAACGCCTTTGTCTCTCGTTCGCGCGACAATGAATGTGAAGCGGAGGTGCAACCCCATCGCCTCGGCAGCGCTTCGCACAATGACACCGTCAAAGTTGCATTGGCAAAGCCACTGATGATGAATGATCGTCTCCAAGCTGAGGTTGAGAGTGTGACCGTCCGCTATCGCACGCACCTTGTGGCCACCGTCATACGCAAGCGCACATGCAATGCCGATGATAAGCGCATCAACACCCCCTTTACTATCGACCAAGATGTCCCTGTCGGCAGTAAGGTCTATATAAAAATCACTTCATGGGAAAAGAGCGAAGCGAGCGTCATTCGCATTATTGGAAAAGCGGGCGATAATCGCACCGAAATGCTTGCCGCCGCTCTTGATAAAGGGTTTAGCGATGAGCACCCTGCTGCCGTGGTAGCTGAAGCTGAAAAGGCCGCCACTATGGCCCGCCCTGTGCCGCAAGAAGAAATCGCCTTGCGTCGTGATTTCCGTTCTATCCTCACCCTTACCATCGATCCGGCTGATGCAAAGGATTTCGATGATGCTATTTCTATTCGCCCTATTGCAGGCACCAAAGACCGTTATGAGATCGGCGTGCACATTGCTGATGTATCGCATTTCGTGCGTCCGGGCGGCGCCCTCGATAAAGAAGCATTGAAGCGCGGCTGTTCTGTCTATTTGGCCGACCGTACTATTCCTATGCTTCCCCCTGTACTTGCCGATGATGTGTGCAGCTTGAATCCTCATCAGGATCGCCTCACCTTTTCAGCGGTGTTTGAAATGGACCTCAATGGCCATGTCTACAGTCGCTGGATTGGCAAGACTATTATTCATTCGGCCAAGCGTTTCAGCTATGAGGAGGCGCAGGAAAGCATAAGCGCCAATGCTGGTCCCTATGCCAATGAATTGCGCATTCTCAACACTATTGCAAAGAAGTTGGCAGCGGAGCGTTTCCGTCGCGGCTCTATTGATTTTGATAAAGATGAAGTGAAATTCGAGCTCGATCGTGAAGGTCGTCCACTACGCGTGGTGCGTAAAGTCCGTCTCGATGCGCATCGCCTTGTGGAAGATTTTATGTTGCTCGCCAATCGCGCCGTGGCTGAATTTATTCACGAAAAGTTTAATACAAATAAAAAAGGCGGCCCATCGGGTATGCCGGCGCGCAAAGAAAAGAATGAGCCGAATGCATTTATTTATCGTATTCACGATGCACCAGATCGCGAGCGCATTATTGACCTTGCTATTTTTGCTAAGGCGCTTGGCTATGAGCTGGAAGCGCATGATGGAAAGGTTTCATCGCAGGCTATTCGCCATTTCCTCGATCAGGTGACCGGCACGCCACATGAAATGCTCATTAAGACGGCGACCATACGCTCAATGGCCAAGGCTGTCTATTCGACTCGCAATATCGGCCATTTCGGTTTGGCTTTTGAATATTACGCTCATTTCACCTCGCCTATTCGTCGCTATCCAGACCTCCTCGTGCATCGCGTCATCGATATGGTGCTGCGCGGCGAACATATTGCCCCTGCCCTTTTTGCCCATTATCAAAAAATGGCCGAGCATTCCACGGAGCGCGAAATTTTGGCAGCTGAAGCAGAGCGCGGTTCCATTAAATACAAACAAACAGAATACATGGCCACCCGCATTGGCCAAGAATTTGTCGGCACCGTGAGCGGCGTCACTGAGTGGGGTATATATGTTGAAGAAAATGACACCAAATGCGAAGGCATGATACGCATGCGCGGCCTTGGCGATGTGGTCGGCGACTATATGGTCTTTGATGAAAAAAATTACACCGTACGCGGCGAGCGCACCAGCACAAAAATTCAACTTGGCGACACCATACGTTTCAAGGTCGTGGCCGCCGACATGGAAAAACGCCAGCTCGAATACAGTTTCCTCTCGAGGGCCTAGCCCAGAGAAGGTATAAGGTAAAAAGTAAAAGGGAAAAAGTCAGAGGGAGTGAAAAAAGGAATACCTGTATACAAAATATAAACGAAAACCCCCACCTGTATGCCTTGCGGCACATAGGTAGGGGTCGTGAAAAAAGAACGGTTAGGCGTCTACTACACAACGGCAAACTACTCACCACCGGCAGAAGATGGGAAGATGAGACGAGTTTTGAGATTCCCCGGAAACTGACGGTCAATCAGCCCCAAAGGCAATGTTGCATTTATCGCGTCAAGCTTCCACCCCTCAGCACGTCTGTAGAGGAGGAAGAACCAATCATACTCTCCAAGTCTACTGAGAAAGACATTTATGGATCCCTCATCGAGCTTCAGAAATTCCGGATTTGCATGCACCGCACAGACAAACCGAAAGACCTGCTCTATTGGAATTACCCTCTCTCGTAATAGTGTGTAGACGCGAGAATGAGTACTCGGCTGCCTCATGTCGTACGCACTAAGTACCGCAGATGGGACTGTTATAGCGACAGGAGATGTATCTCCGTGTTCGCGGAAACAACCACAGAATTGATCGCCTCCATGACGCATGAGGTGCGTCGGTATGTTCAGCGAGCTCAATCCCAGCACCACAGGAAAACGTTGTTTCGCCTGAAACAACGCAGCCGCCCTCATGAAAGCCAGATTATCTCCCCAAGCCCGATCAGCTAACCACCCAGTGAGTGGCTCGCGAACTTGCCCCGATTGAATGGCCTGCAGGATTACCTGCAGATCACCAACCTTTTGCCATTCAACCGTCCCTGCGAGAGCAAGTGCCGTTGCCAGTATTTGCGAGTCATTCATACATTGCATTTGCCCGGATACCGCACCACAGTGTGCCCATTTCTTTGTACGCCCAAATTCACTTTGGCCCGCGAAAGAAGATTGGGTTAGTGGTGTTTCACCGCAGCTTCAATGCGCCTTTTCGAATTTCGATAAAGGTAAGACCTCTCCATGAAAAAAGAAAAAGCGTCTTAAAGCCGCGGTAAATATGCGATAACCAGAACGTTTTCAAACAGCGCGCTACTGGTAGTATTATACCATAATATCAGTATAAATGCAATAGCTCACGGTATTCCTCCCTCTTACCTTTTACTTTTTACTTCTTACCTTTCTAGGGCTATTTCGCCACCTTCACGGCCTCGTCGAACTTTATAGACAAGAGCTTTGAGACACCATCGGCACCCATAGTCACACCATAGAGCACCCCGGCGCGCGACATTGTTTCGCGATTGTGGGTGATGAGAATAAGCTGCGAATACTTGGCCAGATTTTCTATCATATCGCCATAGCGGCGAGAATTGGCCTCATCGAGAGCGGCATCTGTTTCGTCGAGGATAATAAATGGCGGCGGATTGACCTGTGACATTGCAAAGAGGAGGGCAATAGAGGTGAGGGCACGCTCACCGCCAGACAGCATAGTCAGACCCTTAATGCGCTTATGCGGCAAAGAGACATTGATATCAATGCCAGGGGGCGCCTCTTTTTTATTTTCATCATCACTTCCCTCAGCATCACCAGAGCCGTCGACACTGTCTATGTCGCCGCTATAACTCTCAACGTCAGCACCATCACCACCAAGCAGCGCAGAAATAAGACCGCCGCGGCGTTTTTTGCGAGGCTCTTCTTTAACCAAAACAAGTGAAGCATTGCCGCCGCCAAACATGAGAGAAAAGAATGCTTCGAACTGCACATTTATTTTGACTATGCCCTGCTCGAATTCTTCATTGAGACGGCGCGTGAGGTCGGCGATGAGCGTTTCGAGATCTGAAGCGGCCTTAAGGAGATCTTCGATTTCGCGAGCGAGGAAAGCATCGCGCTCTTCGGATTCGCGGAATTCTTTGACCACTTCATCGATGCCGGACACACCCATTTCTTCGAGGCGGATTTTGAGCTTTTCTATGGTGCGCTTGCGATCGACTTGTGCAGAACGAGGTTCAGGAAGCGAAGCGGTGGGAGTGGCGAAAGCAGCATCGTGCTGCCCT
>CAZKGX010000023.1:0-4829 GCA_964552645.1 uncultured Candidatus Saccharibacteria bacterium | reverse complement strand
ACGGCCAATAAGGACGGCGCCTTCCTGTATTTCATTACGAAGATCGCGCTCTTCGGTAGCAAGACGATCTTCATCGGCGCGCACAGCGGCAAGCTCTGCAGAGAGGCGTGTCTGCGTATTCATGAGCTCGAGGATGGCTTTTTCGGCCTGGAGGGAGCCCTCTTTTTCTTTTTCAATAGAGGTTTTGAGAGTACTGTATTCGTGGGCAAGCTGCTTCTCCTCTTCTTCGGCCGCTTTGAGTTTTGTCTCTATATCGGTGCGGCGAGCGGCGAGATTGGATTCATCGATGCGCAAAGGGGCGAGCTCGGCTTGATTTGGCGCAGAGGTGTGGCGACTGATGAGATCGTGGAGCTTGCTAGTAATGCGTCCCAATGCGGCGCGCATACTCTCCACCGTTGCTGTACTTGCCTGTGCTTCATGCTCTATGTCTTCCTTAATTTCATCAGCGAGCAAACGCACTTCTTTGAGTGGCACCATGCGCCCTTCTTCGAGCTTGGCCGCATCCTCGGTGCGGCGAATACTGCGACGCACCATATCGATTTCACCTTCAAGGCGACCGATGTCGCGATAGAGGGCATCTTTGGCTGCGCGAGCAGAAGAAATACGGGATTCGAGTGCGAGCAGCTCGGATGAACGGGTATGCTTATCCGCTTCGCGTGCTGCGGCAATCTTGGCGCGTAAGGCAGTGAGCTCCTTTTCAACACCAGCAAGCTCTGCGGCAGGACCCGAGCGACGCGCCGACAGAGCGCGCTTCTCCGCCACAATGTAATGCTCTTCGCGAGCCAAATATTCTATATACAAGGCACGCAAGTCCTGCTGCACCTGCTTGGCCTTCTCTATTTTTTCCATTTGCTTGCGCAAAAAACGCAAATGTGGCGCAAGTTCGCGACGGAGTGATTCGACTTTTTCTATATTCTCGCGCGTCTTAATGAGCTTGCGCTCTGATTCGGTCCGCTTATAGAGGTATGCCTTGAGGCCAAGTGCATCCTCGATCATTTCACGACGCTCGCGAGGATTTGCCGTCAAAATACGATCCGCCTCACCTTGCGAAATAATATGATGGCCGGTCGCACCAATATGCGCTTGTGCCAGCAGCTCCACAATATCCTTGAGACGCACCTGACTGCCATTCAAAAAATATTCATTAATGCCATCACGATGTACAACACGCTCAAAGGTCACTTCATCAAAATCGATAGTAGCAAATTCGCGACGGGAATTGTCAAAGGTAAGACGAGCCGAAGCGCGATTCATAGCCGCAGCTTTTGCCGTACCACTGAAAATAAGATCTTCGCCCTTTTTGCCGCGAAGCGACTTCACTGATTGCTCGCCAAGGGCAAAGCGAAATGCTTCTGCCACATTGGACTTGCCCGAGCCATTGGGCCCCACAATAGCGGTAATAGGAGTAGTAAAAGAAAGTTCGCTCTTTTTGGCGAATGATTTGAAGCCCGCTATATCAAGCGACCGGAGGCGCATGCGGCAATTATAGCCTATAAAGGAAAAGGTAAAAAGTATAAGTAAGCATAGCTTCTTCCAAAAGGTGTGGTTTTTAATAAAAAACCAGCTCGACCGAAGTCGAGCTGTGTTTTGTGCAAAGCACAGAAATATTCTTTAGTGTGCACTCCCTGGTAAAACAAGGGAGTTGACGAAGTACGTACGGTGATTTGGCCTTGGGCGTGGTCTCAGAACGAACCCCTGCAAGGGATCGAGCCACATGTCCGCAGCATCCATACACAAAAGCAAGGCCGTCGCCAGTTCATTCTCCATTACCACCAACACATATTTGGCATATGGATTCACCGCTTGGTACTCGATACAAGCCAGATGAAGTGCGGTGAGCGCAAGGCACTTGAGATCCTTAAATGCATATGGCTCTTGCTCACGAAATACAGAAGGAGGAGCAGAGTGCTCGTAGTGCAGGATAGTCTCCAACAGCTGTTGGGCCCCTGGGCTATGTACCGGAAAACCAAGAGCCAGACTGTGTAGTATCAGTCCGTTACGCCGAAAGAGCTTACGAGCAGTGAAATCTGCGTCTGGACGAAACAGGCTCACCGCCATATCAAATGAGATACGTTCGAATCCCATGTGATCGTAAAACGAACTCGCAAGCCGATCGTTGATCTTAGGATCGGCTCGATACTCCTTACTCTCCGGGGTGTACCCCGGCGTGACCACGACAATAGTCGCGGGCTCAAACAAACGGAGTGTTCTTTTCATCTCGCACTAGTAAATCCAGTTTGCGTCCAAAAGTCAATCTACATGCCCCACCCTTTTACCTTCAATCCCTTATGAGCAGCGGCTTGTTCGGCCTCCTGTTTTGATTTCCCTTCGCCTTCGGCAATTTTTTCAGTGCCAATATAGACGGCCATAATAAATTTTTTATCGTGATCAGGGCCGACTTCGCGAATGACTTTATAGGAAGGAGTAATGCTTGTATGCTCCTGGGCACGTTCCTGGAAAAGCGACTTTGCATCGATAAATGCGCCCGTCTCTATGACATGGTCAATGCGTGACATTACTGCGCGGATAACAAATTGCTCCACTACAGCATAGTCCTGATCGAGATACATGGCGCCGATAAGCGATTCCATGGTATTGGCCAAAATGTATTGGCGGGCCTTCCCTGTGTCTTTTGCTTCACCGCGCGAAAGGAGGAGGTATTTGTCGATGCCGAGCTCAACCGCCACCTCAGCAAGATTGACCGCATTGACCAGCGCAGAGCGATAGGCAGTGAGATCCCCTTCCTGCTTTGTGGGAAATTTTTTATAAAGAAAAACCGTGGAGATGAGTTCAAGCACAGCATCACCGAGGAATTCGAGACGCTCATTATGATCGATACGCTCGGATTTATTTTCATTCAAATACGAACGATGGACAAAGGCTTGACGGAGGAGGTTTTTATCCTGAAATGACACGCCGATAACTGCCTCAAGTTCGGCAAAATCAATTTCGGTCTTTTTATCGGCGGCTTTTTTAGGCGGCTTTGGTGTCGGCTCCTGTTTCATTGCTTTGCTCATTTGATTTTTTCTTTTTGCTTTTACTCTTTTCGGCCTTTTGTTTTTCTTTTTGCTTCTCTGAGCTCATGGCAAGTGCGGTGGCATCGGCGCTGCTGTGAGCTGCATCAACAGCTGATCGGGCGCTGCTGTCTTTATTCAAAATAGTAACGGCATGGGTCATCACCGTCACAATATCATTGTAAAAGTTAAGGTCGGCAATATCTGAAAGCTTCCACCAGCGCGCATCATCAAGACCACCCTTATCGCCGAGCTTTACCGGTGTGAAATCAGCTTCAGAAAGATAATAAACGACTTGCTTCTTAATGCGGCCTTTTTCTGGATCGGAAGCAATGTATTCATTGTGGCCAAGCTTCTCCTTTGGACGACCCTCAAGTCCCATCTCTTCTTTAATAATGCGCTTCAAGGCAGCGGCATCATCTTCACCTTCTTTGAGGTGACCCTTTGAAAGCGTCCAATGTCCAAAGACATCGTGCACCAAGGCAACGTGTACTTCATCAGCACCGTCGCGCGCATAGACCACTGAACCGACCAGTTTGTCGATTGGCAATTTGCTTGGATCGGTCTGCTTTGCCGTGCGTGGCGGCGCCTCTTTGCCTGGCTCACCAAGCTCTTTGTAGACGGCACCAAGGACACCATTTACGAATTTGCCGCTATTCTCGCCACCGAAGGTTTTTGCCAATTCAATCGCTTCGTTAATGGCCACTTTGGCTGGCACTTCCCCGCGATCAGCAAAAAGGAGTTCGTACAAACCCACACGCAATACATTGCGATCAATAATAGAGATCTTGGCAATCGGCCATTCAGGAGCGGCTTTTTCTATAATAGCGTCAAGCTCAGGCTGCTTGCGAAGCACGCTTTCGGTGAGTTTCGAGACGAAGGAGAGATCAGAAAGACCAGCAGCAAACTCTTCTGCAATGCGAGGGACAATATCCTTTACTTCAGGCGCAAACGGTGCGCCCTTGTATTCAAGCATAGTACGGCAGAAGTCCCACTCAAACAGAGATTGCAGGACGACTGAACGCGCGAGATGTCGGTTTGCCATGGCAATGATCTTTAGGTTACGGAATAAGTCTACACCAGAGAAAGTAAAAGGTCAAAAGTAAGTTGAATGGGGGGGGTATAAAAACAAAACCGCCCGGAGGCAGTTCTGTGTTTGAGGATTATTTTGCAGCTTCACCACGAGGAGCGCCGGTCTTTGCATTGGCCTTCTTGGCGCGGCGGTCAATCTTGGCGGTAACATCGATGACCTTGCGGCCGCGATACATACCAGTGGTCATATCAACACGATGGCGCAAATGAGCGATAGTGCCACCCTGAGCAATGCTAAGGCGAGGCGCTACAAGCGCATGATGTGAGCGGCGATTGCCCGTATGAGATCTGTTGGAACGCATTCGTACTACCATAGTTTGGATACTATACAGTATTTACGTTTTTTTGCAAATCATGCGGCTTTAGGAGCTGGTTTGACTCAATTTGACTAGAAATGTGAGGTTGGTATAATTATGCCATACACGAGAAGAAGCACAGCGTAGTCTCTAATGTCTACGAGGTGCTTTTTCATTTGTCTTTGTCCGCTACTTTTAATTGATCTGATGCCTGTTCTATTTTTTGGCGTAGTTCTTTCATAAAAACAAGATGCTCTCTTGCTGCCCTCGTTAGGGATAGAGAACAATAATTTCGATCGTAAGGGCTCAGTACTTTTCTTAGCTTTTTCTTGGTGTACAAATAATGCACGAGGGAATAAAAATCCCCATCACTCGACACAATGACCGCCGCTTCGTATTGATTAATAGTAGTAATAGCATAAAGTAC
>CAZKGX010000022.1:7464-11113 GCA_964552645.1 uncultured Candidatus Saccharibacteria bacterium | reverse complement strand
AAAAGGTAAGGGTTTCCAGGGTGTAGTGAAGCGTCACGGTTTTGCTGGTGGTAGCCGTACACACGGTCAGAAGCACTCTGAGCGCGAGCCGGGTACTATTGGTGGTGGTCTTCGTACGCGTGTTCCTTCTGGTATGCGCATGGCCGGCCGTATGGGTAGTGATACGATCACTGTCCCTAACCTCAAGGTTGTTCAGGTTAATCCAGCATCGAATCTTCTTCTTATTGAAGGAGCCGTCCCTGGTGTTCCTGGCTCACTTGTTTTAATAAAGAGCGTTAAGCCAAAGGCTAAGGCTAAGAGCAAATAAACCCTTCATCCAATACCATGGCAACTATCACTGCAAAAAGCTATACAACAGAAGGGAAGGCAAGCAAGGACATTACTTTGCCTGAGGCTGTTTTCGGCCTTCCTTGGAATGCTGACCTCGTACATCAGGTAGTCAATTCAATGCTTACCGATATGCGCACCCCTGTGGCGCACACTAAAACTCGCGGCGAAGTGAGTGGTGGTGGTAAGAAGCCGTGGAAGCAGAAGGGTACCGGTCGTGCACGTCACGGTTCAACCCGTTCTCCTATTTGGGTAGGTGGTGGTGTTGCGCATGGTCCTCGTAATGACAAGAATTTTGATCGCAAGGTCAATCGCAAAATGAAGGCAAAGGCCCTCTTCACCATTCTTTCAAAGAAGCTTAAGGAAGGGGAGATTGTATTTGTCGACACTTTGAATCTCAAAGACATTAAGACCAAGTTTGCTAAGAGCACTCTTGAAGCACTTTCAAAGGTTGAAGGATTCGACATGCTCGCCAAGAAGACTGAGAATGCTGCATTCATCGCCCTTGCTGCCGCCAATACAAATTTGAAGCGTGCATTCGCAAATATGGGCAATGTTATGGCGGAGGAAGTTCGTAATATCAATCCACTTCACCTCCTCAAGTATAAGTATCTTATCGTTGAAGCACCGAGCGAAGCCATTGCTTTCCTTGAGAATAAGCTTAACGATGCAGCGCATGAGGCAAAGGCAACTGTAGGCGCTCTTGTAGGCAAGCCTCGTATTCGCAAGGCATCTGCAAAGAAAATCCCTGCAAAGCCAAAGGCAAAGACAGCCGCTCCAAAAGCAGCCCCAAAGGCCGCCGCTAAGAAAGAGAAGCCTGCAGCAAAATAAACATCACCATCATGAAAGCCGCTATTACAAAAAAATTCCATAATGCTATTCAGGGCATTCGCGTCACTGAAAAGGCCGCCAATCTCGCCGAGGCAGGTACCTATGTATTTAATATTGACGGACAGGCTACCAAGAAGTCAGTTGCATTGGCAGTCAAAAAATTGTATAAGGTGACTCCTGTTCGCATTGCTTTTGTAAAGCGCCCTGCTAAGACTATTTTCCGTCGTGGCAAGGTTGGCACTAAGGCAGGCGGCACCAAGGCCTATGTCACCCTCAAGAAAGGGGAGAAAATAGAGGTTGCATAAACCAAACACATCCATGAAACACTATAAACCAACAAGCAATCCTCGCCGTCAGATGACCACCATTTCATATGCTGATCATCTCACTACCTCCGAGCCATTCAAGGGTCTTACATGGGGTATGAAGCGTGCTGTCGGCCGCAACAATTACGGTCGTCTCACTATGCGCCATAAGGGTGCAGGTCATAAGCGCCGTCAGCGTGATGTTGACTTTATCTTCGATAAGAAAGACATTCCTGCAACCGTAAAGACCGTTGAATACGATCCAAACCGCACTGGTTTCATCGCTCTTGTATGCTATAAGGATGGTGAGTATCGCTACATGCTTTTGCCAAAGGAGGTGAAGGTAGGGAATACGATCCTTGTTTCAGATAAGGCAGAGATCAAGCCAGGTAATCGTCTTCCTTTGAAGAATATTCCTGTCGGCACATTTGTATATAACATTGAAATCAAGCCAGGCTCAGGTGCAAAGGTTGCTCGCGCCGCTGGTAATTACGCTCAGATCATTGCTCTTGAAGGTGGTTTTGCTCACATCAAGATGCCTTCTTCTGAAGTTCGTCGCATTCATGACGCTGCATGGGCTTCTATCGGTGTCGTTTCAAACGATGAGAACCGCCTCGTCAATATTGGTAAGGCAGGTCGCTCACGTTGGCTCGGTATCCGTCCTACTGTTCGTGGTACGGTAATGAACCCAGTAGACCACCCATACGGTGGAGGTGAAGGTCGTCAGGGTAGAGGTCTCCGCCGCGCCAAGACCCGTTGGGGTAAGCCAGCAGGTAAGGGTCAGAAGACACGCCGCGCAAAGAAGTACTCAAATGCCTTTATCGTCTCACGCCGTCGTGTTGGAAAGAAGCGTGAAGTTACCGCATAAATCTAAATAAAAGAAAAGCCGCAGCAATGCGGTCTTTTCTTTGCCTTCTATGTGTTTCAATACAGGGCCTGCTTGCACCGGAGGCATTTCAGCGCAATAATATGGTCCTATGGAAAACAAATCATCATCAGCTCGTATCATTGTCGCATTGGCCATAGTTATCGTTATTGTGGGCGTTATTTGGTACGCTCGGGCAGGGAAGGTGCATGCACCAAATGCCCAAGACATCGCTGCTGTGCAGAATCAAAATGGAGACAATAGTAATGGTGCAACGGACACCACCTCGACCACAACGGTTGTGTCTATTCCAACCACGCCATCGGCCCAAACAGTAAAGCCGGTACCAAATGGCGGTACCCCAAATATCTCGCCAGCTCCACAAACGCTTTCATATACAAATGCTGAGCATCAATTTACCTTTACCTATCCAAATGGATGGACCGAAACCAGCGCAACTCGTCGAGGTATATACAAAGATGCTATCGCACTTGTCCCTACTTCAGAGGAAGCTAAAATCCGTTTGCAATTTGATGCTGTAGCAAATAATCCAGATGCAGATACACTCATTGCTTTATTGCGCGACAGAGCACTCCTCTTGCGTCTTTTCAAGGATACCAATCAGACGGCATTGATTTCTCAACTCTATGGCCCAGGTGCTGTGGTTACGACTGTTGATGTAGGGGGCAAAAAAATAACCAAAATTATTCGCTCAAAGGAGAGTGATCCAACCAACTGGCAAGGTGGCTCAACTGAGGCTTATTTCTTCCACAACACCCTCGGTGAATACATTGTGGTTGAGGCAAATTACAGCGCTGCCAATGTACCGACGTCAGGTAGTTTGGCGCAGTTTTTGGCTGAGCTTTTGCCGACATTCCGTATCCGTATTATCTAAGGGCTCCTTCGAGGGCCGCAACTGTTGACTTTCGGCGTGGTTTTGTGTAGCATGACTTACCGCAGTTGTATATGAGGCTTTTGGCATTTGTTCGCATATGCCTAAAGATTCCCTTATTCAAAAAGGGGCATTCTAAAAGCTTACATTTTCAAACCATGCGAGCGCTTCGTATTTATAAAACACCATGACACGATCACTCAAAAAAGGACCATACGTATCTGACAATATCCTCAAGAAGATTGAAGGTAAAAAGCCGCAAGAGAGTGGTGTTATTAAGACATGGGAGCGTGACAGCATGATTTCTCCTGAAATGGTTGGTTTTAAGTTTGGTGTCCACAATGGTAAGGAGCATGTAGAAGTGTTGGTGGCTGAGGAAATGGTAGGGCATCGCCTTGGTGAATTCTCACTCACCCGCAAGTTTATTCG
>CAZKGX010000022.1:0-7454 GCA_964552645.1 uncultured Candidatus Saccharibacteria bacterium | reverse complement strand
CGTCACGGTGGTAAGATGCAGAAGGAGCTTGAAATGAAGAAGAAGGAGGCTGAATTGGCCGCCGCTTCTGCTGCAAAGACCGCGACTGAAACCAAGAAATAATTATCCTTACTACCATGATCACCGCATCACTCAATGATTATCGTCAGTCACCTCGCAAGGTTCGTTTGCTTGCTGATATGGTGCGTGGTAAGGATGTAACAAAAGCGCTCACTTTGCTTGCTTTTGCAACAAAGCGCGCCGCAGATCCAATGAAGAAGCTCATCGCTTCAGCAGTGGCCAATGCTTCAAATAACTTCAAGCTCGACGTCGATCAGCTTTTCATTAAAGAAATTCAGGTCAATAAGGGTGTTACCTTGAAGCGTATGATGCCTGGTGCACAGGGTCGTGGTTTTCCTATACACAAGCACACCAGTCACGTGACCTTGGCCCTTGATGTTCGTGCTCCAAAGAAGGCAAAGAAGATTGCTGCGAGCGCAACTGCTCCAAAGGCAAAGAAGGCTACAAAAGAAAAAGAAGCTAAGCCTGCACAGGCATAAATTATAAAGCACTACCATGACACACGTCGTCCATCCATACGCTCATAGACTCGGCATCATTCGTGACTGGAAGTCACGCTGGTTTGGTGCAAATCGCAATAACTATCGCGCCTTTTTGAAGTGCGACCTTAGCTTGCGTGAGTATTTGGCGGAGAAGCTTCGCGGTTTCTATGTGGCTGGTATTGAGATTGAGCGCAGCTCAAAGACACTTCGTATCATTATCAAGACCTCTCGCCCTGGTATGATCATCGGAAGGAGTGGTGAGGGTATTACAAAGCTCCGTGCAGATATTACTAAGTTTGCAGCACGTAATAAGCTCGTCCTTCCTGCTGAGATTAAGCTTGATGTTGAGGAGGTTCGTTCCCCTGAATCAAATGCCGCTATTGTTGCGTATATGGTTGCTGAAGGCCTTGAGAAGCGCTTGCCGTTCCGCCGTGTATTGAAGCAGACCATAGAAAAGGTTATGGCAAATCGCGATGTGAAGGGTGCACGCATTGGTCTTTCAGGTCGCCTTGGTGCCGCTGATATGGCACGTCGCGAAGAGATTAAGAAGGGTCGTGTTCCTTTGCAGACCTTCCGCGCCGATGTTGATTTCGCACGTGAAAAGGCACACATCACTTGTGGTGATATTGGTATTAAGGTGTGGATTTACCGTGGTGAGATTTTCAATACCGCAGCACCGGTTGCCCGCGCCCCACGTCAAGCTAAAGCAGAATAATAATTTAACATTACCCCCATGTTGCTTCCAAAGAAAGTTAAATACAGAAAGTGGCACCGCCTTCGCAAGAACCCCAATGTTCCATTGGTGGAGACGCGTGGTACCAAGCTTTCTTTCGGATCATTCGGCCTCAAGGCTGTTTCAATGGCCCGCATTACCTCAAATCAAATTGAGTCTGCTCGCAAGATTATCTCTCGCTTCGCAGGAAAGTCAGGCAAGATGTGGATCCGTATTTTCCCTGATATGCCATATACCGCAAAGGCCGCTGAAGTGCCTATGGGTTCTGGAAAGGGAGAAGTGCAGGGCTACTGCATGGAAGTAAAGCCAGGCCGCGTCCTCTTTGAGATTGACGGTATTCCTGAGGCAGATGCTCGTGAAGCACTTCGCAAGGCAGGCACCAAGCTTCCAGCAAAGACCAAGATAGTAGCAAGATAAAGATACATAACCACCAAACAGCATGAAAGACATAAAAGGAAAAAGCGAAAAAGAATTGCTCAAGCTCCTCGATGAGAAGCGCGAGGCTTTGCGTGTATTCCGTACGAGTATGTCTGGTGGAAAGGCAAAGAATGTCCGCGAGTCACGTACACTTCGCAAAGATGTAGCCCGTATCTTGACTGAGCTCTCAGCTCTTGCCAAGGCGCCAAATAAAGCCTAAACTGCCACAACATTATTTTTATGAAAGAAGCAACACCAACAAAGAATACTCCTGCCACCGCCGCAGCTATCGCTCCAAAGAAGCGCCAGCTCACCGGTAAGGTCGTCTCAGACAAAATGAAAGACACCATTGTCGTGGCTGTTGATAGTTTCAACAAAGTGCCAAAGTACGAGAAGTACGTTGTTGTTACCAAGAAGTACAAAGCGCATGATGCTGGCAATACAAAGAAGATAGGGGAGGTGGTCACCATCGAAGAGACCCGTCCTATTTCAAAGGACAAGCGCTTCCGTGTAATCGCATAATACATTTATATACTCCCATGATACAACCACGTTCAATCGTAAAAATCGCTGACAATACCGGAGCAAAGATCGGTCGTATTTTCAAGGTGCTCGGTTCATCAAAGAAGCGTTACGCTGAACTTGGTGAGATTGTCGTTCTCTCCGTACAGAAGGCTGAACCTCGCAAGCAAATCAAGAAGAAGGATGTCCTTCATGCTGTCGTTGTTCGCCAGCGCGATGCATTCCGTCGCAAGGATGGTTCATACATTCGTTTCGATGAGAATGCAGTTGTTATTGTTGAGAAGGAGAAGAAGGATCCGATCGGTGGTCGTGTCTTCGGCCCTATCCCTCGCGAAATAGGAGAGGCCGGTTTCCAGAAGATATCATCACTCGCTCCAGAAATCGTCTAATATCATTACCATTATGAAAATCAAGACAGGCGACACAATTGTAGTAATCTCGGGCAATGATGCCGGCAAGAAAGGCAAGGTTGTTCGTGCATACCCAGCCTTGGACAAGGTCTTGGTTGAAGGGGTAAATGTAAAGAAGCGCCACATCCGTGCGCGTTCAAATGGCAAGAAGGGCGAGGTAATCGACAAGCCACATCCTATTCACGTTTCAAATGTCCGCCTCGAAGCCAAGAAATAATCGATCTAGCGCTAAATACATCACATGATGAGCATAAAAGAAAAACAGCAGAAAGCATTCGAACACCTCAAGGGTACCTTGGGTCTTACGAATGTCATGGAAACACCTCGCATCACCAAGGTGATCATTTCTTCTGGCGTTGGTTCAGCAAAAGATAAGAATAAGCCAGGTATCGTTCTCGATCGTCTTACACGCATTGCTGGTCAGAAGCCTGCTTCACGCCTCGCCAAGAAATCAATTGCTTCTTTCAAGGTTCGCCAGAATGATCTCGTTGGATATCAGGTCACCCTTCGTGGTGCTCGCATGTTCGACTTCCTCAATAAACTCCTCCATATTGCGCTTCCTCGTACAAAGGACTTCCGCGGTCTTTCAAAGAAGGCTGTAGATAGCATGGGAAATCTCACCATCGGTATTCGTGAGCATACCATCTTCCCTGAGACAGGCGATGAGGAGCTCAAGGACGTCTTTGGAGTGGGGGTCACGGTCGTAACCACCGCAAAGGACAAGAAGGCAGCAACCGCTTTCTTCGAAGAGCTAGGCTTCCCATTCCGCAAGCAGGAGCCGGGAACCAGGGCTTAAATTGACAGAGCACCGCGCTGTTGCTAGTATGGACAGCGCTCACTAAAGAGCTTATTTTTATATGGCAAAGACATCCGTCATCGTAAGATCACAACGCCCACCGAAGTATAAGAGCCGGGTAGTTCGCCGTTGTTTCCGCTGTGGTCGTAAGCGCGGCTATATGCGCGACTTCGATATCTGCCGTATCTGTTTCCGTGAATTCGCTAATGAAGGCCTTATTCCTGGTATTAAAAAATCGTCATGGTAACCGATCAAATTTCAGAATTCATCAATAATATCAAGATGGCAGCGAAAGCTCGCAAGGAGATTGTGAGTGTGCCACATTCAAAGTTGAAGCACGCTATTGCGGACACACTTGAGCGTCACGGCTACATAAAGAACATTTCAAAGAAGGCTACTGATGGATGGAAGACAGTCGATGTCGCTATTGTATTTGATGAGAATGGCGCACCAAAGGTGCATGGCGTCTCTCGCGTTTCAAAGCCATCTCGTCGTATCTATGGTGGTCAGAGCAAGCTCCCTCAGGTCAAGAATGGGTACGGTCACCTCGTCATCTCAACATCGAAGGGTGTTATGGTGGACGCTGAGGCCCGCAAGGGTGGTATTGGCGGAGAAATCCTTTTCAAGATTTGGTAGTACTACTGTTTTGATATAACGAATAATACAAATAACATGTCACGCCTAGGAAAAAAACCAATAGTCATCCCTGCAAAGACCGATATCAAGGTTGATGGTGACATGCTTATCGTCAAAGGACCTTTGGGCGAGCTTAAGCGCCGTCTTGTTCCTTCTGTGGTCATTAAGGTAGAAGGGGAAAATGCCACTGTCTCTGCAGCCAATGAGAGCACTGAAGCTTCAATGATGCAGGGTACCTATGTTGCTCACCTCAAGAACATGATCGCTGGCGTCAATAGCGGTTTCCAGAAGAAGCTCATCGTTGAGGGTATTGGTTATAAGGCCGATGTAAAAGGCACTGACATTGTGATGAGCCTCGGCTTCTCACATCCTGTCGTAGTAAAGGTTCCTACCGGCATCAAGGCTGTCATTGAGAAGGGTATTATGGCCATCTCTGGTATCGATAAGGATCAGGTCGGTCAATTCGCCGCCCTTGTTCGCGATCAGAAGAAGCCTGAACCATATAAGGGTAAGGGTATCCGTTATGAAAATGAAGTCATTCGCCGCAAGCAGGGCAAGAAGACCGTCTAATCCCTTAACGATTTATATTTATCGCCATGAAATTAGCAATCACCAAAAACGAAAAGAGAATAGTACGTCATCGCCGCATTCGCGCGCGTCTTGCAGGTACTTCAGAGCGTCCTCGTTTGGCTATCTATCGCTCAAATCGTTCTGTCTATGCGCAGCTTATTGATGATAGCAAAGGCCACACACTCGCCTCTATCGACGCTGCCAAGGCAGCCACAGGCAAAAAGCTTATGGAAAAGGTAGTTGCTGCAGGTGCAGAGATGGCGGCAAAGATCACAAAGCTCGGCATCAAGAAAGTTGTTTTTGATCGCGGTGGTTATATTTATACAGGAAAAGTGAAGGCCTTTGCCGATGCAGTGCGTGCTGCCGGTATTGTCTTCTAACATCACCGCAACAATACACATATGGATAATCAAGATACAAACAAAATACAGCAGGGAAGTGGAGCAGCAGGAGCAGTCTCTGCTTCTACTCCTTCAACCACAGCACCGGCCGCTCCTGGCCAGGCTCCTTTTGCTGGTCGCGGTGGTGCCGCTGGTGGCCGTCCTGACTTCCGCAAGAATCCTCGCCGCCCTTCACCTCGTGAACGCGAACCTCGCGCAAAACCAGAATACGATCAGAAGACACTTTCTATTCGCCGTGTGACCCGTGTGGCTTCAGGAGGTCGTCGCTTTAGCTTTAGCGTTGCTCTTGTTGCTGGTAACCGTCGCGGTATGGTTGGTGTCGGCACTGGCAAGGCTTCAGATACTGCTCTTGCTATGGATAAGGCACTTCGTAGTGCAAAGAAGAACATGGTTCGCCTTAACCTCGATAAGAATCTTTCTATTCCTCATGATGTAGAGGCAAAGTATTCGAGCGCTGTCGTTTCAATTCGCCCAAATAAAACTCGTGGTCTTGTGGCTGGTAGCTCAGTCCGCGCCGTCCTTGAACTTGGAGGTGTAAAGAACGTGACTGCAAAGTTGTGGTCAGGCTCAAAGAACCGCCTCAACATTGCTCGCGCTGCTATGAAGGCTTTGAGCAATTTCAGTGGCACTGTAAATGCTAAGCCAGCCGCTTCGTCTGCTGCTGCCCCTGTCGCAACAAAATAATAGAACTACCATGCAATTCCACAATCTAAAAAGAGTTACAGAAAATAAGAAAAAGACCATTGTTGGCCGTGGTGGTAAGCGTGGTAAGACTGCTGGTCGCGGTACGAAGGGTCAGAATGCCCGCTCTGGTCGCAAGAAGCGCCCAGAAATGCGCGACATCATTAAGCGTATTCCAAAGTTGCGCGGTCGCGGTGTGAATTCATTTAAGCCATACGCTATCAAGCCTACAGTTGTTAATGTTGGTGCACTTGAAACTCATTTTGCTGCCGGTGACACCGTTTCTCCTATGGCTTTGATAGAGAAGGGTCTTGCACGCATCTATAAGGGTATCGTCCCTGTTATTAAGGTTTTGGGCGACGGTGAATTGACCAAAAAATTGACTATCACTGATTGCCAGGTTTCAGCTTCAGCTAAAGTAAAGATTGAAAAAGCAGGCGGTACGGTATAATACATACCATTATGTCAACACTTACGCAGAAAATTAAACTTATCGCTGCGGATGGAATGATTCGCAAGAAGATCCTCTTCGTTATTTTGGGCTTGATTACATTTCGTTTGCTCGCCACTATTCCAGTGCCAGGTGTTGATCCACTCAAGTTAGCGGCCTTTTTCCGTGATAATCAGCTCTTCGGTCTTTTGAACGTCTTTTCAGGAAGCGGCCTTTCTTCTCTTTCTGTGGTTATGCTTGGTGTCGGACCTTATATTACTGCATCGATTATTATGCAGCTTTTGACTATGATGTCAGTAAAGCTTAAGGCTTTGTATAGCGAAGAGGGTGATGCTGGACGCGTACGCTTTGCACAATATACCCGCCGCTTGAGCGTGCCTCTTTGTATGGTGCAGGCATACGGTTTCCTTATCCTCTTCTCTCGCCAGGGTCTTATTGGTTCACTTTCTACTCTCGACCTTATTACCAACATTTTCGTTATCACGGCAGGTTCAGTGCTTCTTATGTGGCTCGGTGAGCTTATGAGTGAATACGGGATTGGGAATGGCACCTCAATGATTATCTTTGCTGGTATCGTGGCTGGCCTTCCTCGTCACTTTAGCCAGTTGAAACTCATTGTTGAGACTGATCCAAGTAAGTTGCCAATGTACATTCTTTTTGCAGCGATTGGCATCCTTGCTATTTGGGCTGTGGTTCTCATTACTGAAGCAGAGCGTCCTGTGCCGGTTACCTATGCAAAACAGGTTCGTGGCAATCGCGTGGTTGGTGGCGTCTCTACCTATTTGCCATTGCGTGTCAATCAGGCAGGCGTTATGCCAATCATTTTCGCCCTCTCATTCCTTCTCTTGCCACAGGTTTTCTTTAATGTCCTTAAGGAAATTTCTACTTCAGGCATTATTGCAACTATTTCAACGACGATTACCAATATCCTTAACAACGAGCTTATCTACGGTATAGGATATTTCCTTCTCGTTCTTATCTTTACCTACTTCTATACTGCGGTCACCTTTGATCCTACAACCATAGCAACCAATCTCCAGAAGGGGGGTGCCTTTATCCCAGGTGTTCGCCCAGGCGATCCTACAGCTATGTATCTCGGTCGCATCGTCACTCGTATCACCCTTGTCGGCGCCATCTTCCTTGCTCTTATTGCTGTCCTCCCACTCGTACTCAAGGCATACACAGGAAATGCTGCTCTCACCATAGGTGGTACCAGCCTTCTCATCGCTGTCTCTGTAATTATCGATTTGGTGAAGCGCCTCGAAGGTCAGGTAGCAATGCGCGAATACTAAGAA
>CAZKGX010000021.1:2100-11351 GCA_964552645.1 uncultured Candidatus Saccharibacteria bacterium | reverse complement strand
CCAATGACCTTAATGCGGGCAAATGTCTCAACTTCGGGCTGGATATGGGGCATATGAATTGATAATTAATTATAGGTAATAACCATAGGGAAAGGTAATAGGCATACATAAAACCTACTATCCAATGGGCTCTATAGCCACAATCATACAGTAAAGCCCTTAAAAAAGAAAAGTTGACAACCGCGCAAATTAGGTGCGGGTATGTATGCGTCTTATGGCAAAAATTGTGAGAGCCATTGGAAGAAGTTGCGCCCTGCATTGCGGACGGTAGTGTCCATGCCAAGACCTGCTTCTTCTTCGGGAGTTGAGAGGGCAATAGCGCAGAGGCCATAGGTAGTTGCCCAGGTTGTTTCGCGAATAGGGATTTTGAGTGAGCTTGGAATTGAGGCGCTGGCTATCTTGGCTGGCAATTTGAGATGATTGCGCGCAAATTCACGAATGCCTTCAAGGTGTGAGCCACCACCGGTGAGGATAATACCCGCCGGCAAAAGGCCACTGCGATTTAATTTTTTCAAATGACCATCAATCAAGTCAAAAATATCAGAGAGACGGGCTTCAATAATCTCCTCAAGCTTTTTGCGTGAATAATTTGAACCGGGACCAAGGGCGCCGCCGATTTTGATTTCTTCTGCATCTTCAATAGAGAGACGTAAGCCAAGAGCGATATCGTTGGTAATATCCATGGAGCCCAAAGGAAAAACTTCCATGGAAACCGGTACGTTATTTTCAAATACGACAATAGAAGTTGATTCAGCGCCGATGGTGGCAAGGACACAGCCAGCCATTTTTTGGAGGCGAGAAAGGGAAGTGAGGCTGGCAGCAAAAGGAGCAGCGACAGCACCCTCGATTTCAACACCAGCATTTTCGGCCACCTGAATCATTTCATTTAAATGATGCTCAAGAACAGTAACGCACAGATTTTTGACGTCGAGGCGAGCACCTTTCATGCCAATAGGAGAACCGGTCAATGCAGGCTTGCCATCGATGCGATATTCAATAGCAGGAGAGTGGAGGATTTTGCGATTGGTGATGAATGGTTTTGGAATTGATTGCTCAGCTGCTTGCGTTGCCTTGAGCACATCCATAGCAGTGATCTCGGCGTCGGCGCGCGTGACCATGGTCGAGCCAATAGTGACCACACTGCTAAGTCCCACACCTCCCACGGCAAGGTGCGCGCGTTTGATACGAATACCCGAAGATTTTTCGGCAGCAGCGATAGCGGCCTTGAGCGAATCAAGTGCTTCAGCGGGATTGACGATATAGCCATGGCGCATGCCGCGCGCTTCGGCCAAGCCCACACCTAATAAGCGAGGCATCTTATCATGTTCTGCCCTTTCAGCCACAGCCACTTTTATATGGTGGCTGCCCATATCAATTCCTGCTCGCACGGTGCGCATATTTTTTATATGCCGAATTGTTTGCGATATTCGGCTTCTATGCGTTCCATTGTACTACCGTGGTCGTATCCCTTCAAATGAACAAGTCCGTGGATAAAGAGGAAAGCAATGAAATTTTCGTACGGTCGATCGAAACGTGGTGCCGCTGCGCGTGAGAGGGGAAGGTTCAAAAACATCTCTCCTGCCTCTGGCCCCAAAGGAAAACTGAGAATGTCTGTCGGTTCATTTTTATTGCGATGGGTGCGATTGAGTTCTTGCATGGTCGCTTCATCAGCCACCACCAGACTGAGTTCATAGTCCGGTCCAAGCACCGCATCTTTCATATCTGCAAAAGGCAAGCTCGGGAGCTTGCCTTTTGTTTGATACGTTATGGAGAAGGTTTCTTTCATAGGTGCATCGAGACGATGCTCAAGAAACGACTATTTTGCAGCACGTTCTGCACGCTCGCGCTCAGGGCGAATCTTTCCAAGCTTCACATTGCGCCCATATGCTTCACGGTTGCGAAGGCTCTTCAAAGCGAACTTCTTCTTGGTATAGCGTGACATGCTACGTTCTGCATAGCGGATGCTGCGGATACGGCTCAAAACGCCAGAACCCTGCACGCGCTTGGTAAAACGACGCAAAATATTGACTGCTGCCTCAGCTGGATTCTTTTCTACTTGCACATTAATCATGGGCATTACTGTAGCAGAAAAAGATAAAAAGTAAAGGCTAGAGCATGGGGAAGTAAAAAGTAAAAGGTAAAAAGTAAAAGGTAGGGAATGGGAAGCGGGGTGGTGCGGTAGTGGTAAGCGTGGTAAACATATAACAAAAGCGACCAGAAATGGCCGCTTTTGCATCTACTCCTCTAGGCCGACCTGATTCCAGTCTTATCCGATTCTTGCCATTTCTCATCCCGTTCTCGTCTCGTTCTGACCTTTTCCCTTTTACTTCTTACCTTTTACTTTTAAGTTTCCTGATATAGGCGCCTAAATCGGGCAGTTTGATGGTGGTTTGCGAGCGATTGTCCATGTCGCGCAAGATAACGCTCCCTTCCATGGCTTCTTTTTGACCCATAATAAGGGTATACGGAATGCGGCTATTTTCAGCACTTTGCATTTGCCCGTTGATCTTATCGCGGGCAAGGGCTTGGACCATAGGGACGCCGGCGCGGCGAAGAATTTCTATGACTTCGAGCGATTTCAACTTTGCATCAAAACCGAGCTGCACAAAGTACACAAGGGGATTGCCAAAGAGCTTTTTGCGATCGGCAGGAGTGCATGCTTTGGCCGAGGCGCTGTCTTTGTTGGCGGCACTGACCTTTTTTGACTTGTAGTGGACAGCAATGCCGACGCCGCCAACTTCGCGGCGATAGCCAAGCTTTTTGGAAATAGCATTGTAGCGAGCACCGGAAGCGAGGAGGGTCTCACCTGATTGATCGCGGATTTCGAAGACGGTTTGTGACCACATGCGGCGATCGCAGACGAGATGATTTTCAATTTCGAAAGGAATATTGAGGGCCTCGAGGTATTCGAGCACTTCACGGAAATGAATGCGGGCTGATTCGGTGAGAAAATTGACCGGTACGGGGGCATTGTTCTTCAGAGCGTGGAATGAATCGTCATTGTGAATGAAGAGATCGAACGGATCTTTTTTGAAGACCTGACGACAAAATGGCGAGAGCTCATTGATATGCTTGCGATAGTAATTGGCAAGTTCACGGCAGAAGCGAGCCATAGATTCGCGATCGCCAACACTGTTGATGGCGACAGTCACTTGATCATAGCCTTCTTCGCGCAAGATTTCGCGAGTGGTCTTAATCAAAATAGCTTCGGCAATGCTTTTGGTGGTGCCAATGACGTCCATATGGAAGAAACGGTGGCCGCCAAAGCGCTTTCGTGGGAAGGTCGGATGCGGCATCTCTTCATAAAAGAGCATTGCTGGCTGTCCGTGGTGAATATTGCACAAATGAGAGAGCGGCTTATGGCTGGTGCCAGCTCCTTTGTGCATGCCTTTTTGTGTACGATGCGCAGCAGCAGGATTGCCAACGTGGGCAATTTCATTTCCAAGCTCATCATAATCACTATAGCCACCTTGTTCGACGGGTGTATGCAATTCACGCAAGAGGGCAATCTTTTCTTCGGGGCGAACGGCAAGGGGATGCTTCCCATGCTCGACTTGATAGCGCTTCGCTACATCTACTTCAAGAAATTCTTTGGCTGCAGACGTATCTTCTTCGGTTACCGCTGGCGGAGGGACTACTTTGAAACCATAGTATGCAGCAATTTCAGATGCCGTGTCGCGTATCAGAGGGTTAATGGCATCATTCACACCTTTTTTCTTCGAAGCAGCTTTTTTCTTGGGTGACATTGGTGTTTAGAAAGTAAAAGGTAAAAAGTAAAGGGTGAAAAGTCAGAATGAAATATAAGTGTGCTACTCGGCGGGTGCGCTTGGTTCATCGGATTGGCCTGGCCATACGGAGAGACTACCAAATGGCATAAGACGCACGATTGGCCTGCCGGTAATGTAGCCGCTACTCAGCGGTCCCCATATGCGTGAATCTGAACTAGCGGGACGATTGTCACCCATAACGAAATACTCTTGATTGCCAAGGGTCTCTTCTGAGCTTTCTTCGGAGCGATGCGTCAAATACGGCTCATCGAGAGTGAATCCTTTGGGGTGTTCGGCATTATATATAGTCACTTTGCCTCGATTGATAGACACTTTTTCGCCTGGAAGACCAATAATGCGCTTTATGAAGTATTTGTCGGGGTCGATAGGGTATTTGAAAACAACAACATCGCCACGAGCAGGCTTTTTGAAATAATATGTAAGCTGATCAATGACCAAATACTCGCCAGAATGGAATGTTGGGTCCATAGAGGCGCCATTTACAATGAATGGCTTTGCCACAAAGACGCGAATAGGTACCACAATGATAAGAACGAGCACGGCAAACTTAATCGTCTCACCAAGAGAAGAGAAAAGTCGCTTCTCAGACGAGCGAGGAGACGGTGTCGTGCCTGCAGGAGAGGATTGTGATGATGAAGAAGCAAAAGTAGTGTTGTTAACCGTGTTCTGTACGCTACTGTTGTTGTTCATCTGATCCATTGCCACACAATTGTATCGCACTCAACCGGTTTGACACAATAGGGAGGAGCATTATCATATGACATATGTCATACATTTTTGTTGGACTCGGCAATCCAGACGAAGCAGAAGAGGATTATTCAATGACACGTCACAATACAGGGCGCATGGCCGTTGATTTTTTGCGAGCGCATTTCGATTTTCCTGAATGGAAGCTCGATGCAAAGCGCAATGCCCTCATTAGCAAAGGAAAAATTGCAAAAAAACACGCTGTCGAGCTGGTTGCGCCGCAAACCTATATGAATAAGTCGGGCGATAGCATAAAAAACGTCGTGTGGAATACAAAAAAAGCAGAAAAGCTTGTCGTCTTTCACGATGATATTGATTTGCCTATTGGTCGCATTAAAATTTCTTTCAATAAGAGTGCGGGCGGCCATCGCGGCGTGCTCTCTATTGTAAAAGCAGTCAAAACAGAGGGCTTTGTGCGTGTGCGCATCGGTGTTTCTCCTGCAAATGCAAAAGGTATAGTCAAAAAGCCGCAAGGCGAAGAAGCGGTCAACTCATTTATCCTTGGTACGTTCAATACTGCCGATCTTGCCGTATTGAAAAAAGATTTTAAGAAGATTGCTGAGGCTATGGAGATTCTGGTTGCTGAAGGGTTGGGGAAGGCTATGACGGTGGGGAACCAACAAGGAAAGTAAAAGGTATAGATGAAGATGGTGTGGTCAAGAACCGCTTGCTATTGATATAAAAAATATTTGTGGTATGGTATTTTCGTGTGTTCTTTCTATACACTATAAGCTCTTTCCGTAGAATAAAGCATTGTATTACTGCAATTTTTTATTCTGCGGAAAGAGATAATGCCGCGGAGCGTCAGCCAAAACCTGTGTAAAGTTCACAGAAATGGTCAGCGCCATCTCAAGAAAGTAGTTAGCCATGAACAAAGGTGAAGCTATTGATCTGAAGGACCTCACTGGGGCTCTGGGTATCATGTTGACCAACTCGGATCTTACTGGCATACCTAAAAGCGAGATCGAGTGGATACACCAGAAACCGAAGGAAGCCGGACAACACCTCAGGGCCTTTTTTGCGAATGGGTGCAGGATGACTCATCAGGTGCTGCTCAGGTATATCCTTGGTGGTATGTACGATTCTGTCAGTGACGATTTTGTCGGCACTGATTGGGTCATCAATCGTGGTTGCGAGACTCTACCGTGTGGTAGTAGTCTAATCCAGAAGGCTGGTTGGCTTGAGTTTGGCCAAAAAGTTACCCTGCGAGGGGTGCTTCTTCGTATGGGGAAGGATGGATGTCGTCCTGCTAATCACCTTGAGCTCTTACGTTACAGGGAGGCGTCGGAGAAGGGGTTGGACTGGTGTCAATATAGCCACGGTGTAGAACGGTCTTCTATCGCATTAGGTTCCTTTGGTACCGTCTACGCACGCATCACATCCACACAATGTGTCGCTGCTGTCAGGGGCTTTGTGGAACGGTCAGGTCGAGCCCTCAGCGCTCTCGAGCAGATGCCCGTCCGACAACAGGACCTCTTTGAAGAAGGAGATCGTTTCTTGATGTTTCCGTGCGAGTGAAGGGTAGACTTCATCGCATTGCTCCCCGTCGCATGTCGACGGGGAGTTCTATTTTAAGCAAAACAAAAGCGACCACACGGCCGCTTTTGCAATCTGCGAATCTCTTCTCGTTCTGACCTTTTCCTTTTTACGTTTTACTTCTTACTTTCTTTAGCGGCGAAGCTGAGAGCCATTTTCTGTTCCTTTGGATCAAAGAGAGTGATCTTGAAAGGATAGGCTTTGCCGAGTTCGAGCTTTTCGCGAAGTTTTTCCTCGCTGCCGAATTCGCTAATGTGGACGAGACCAGCAATACCTTCTTCAATTGAGGCGAGGGCGCCGTGCTTATTGTACTTGATGATAACAGCATTAACTGTCTGATCTTTCTTGTACTTGGCGGCAGCTTGCTTCCAAGGATTTTCCTTGAGGGCCTTCAATGAGAGAGAAATCTTGCCTTCTTTAATGTCGATGATCTTGACCTTCACCTTATCGCGGACCTTGCAATGGGTGCGAGGGTCCTCGACCAATGACCAGTCAATTTCAGAGATGTGGACGAGACCTTCAAGGCCTTCTTCGAGCTTTACGAAGACGCCGAAGTCAACAATGCCAGTGACTTCACCTTCAACGGTGTCGCCAACCTGGTATTTTTCAATAATGCGACCTTTCTCTTTTTCTT
Source organism: uncultured Candidatus Saccharibacteria bacterium (assembly GCA_964552645.1). Classification (GTDB taxonomy): domain Bacteria; phylum Patescibacteriota; class Minisyncoccia; order Phycocordibacterales; family CAZKGX01; genus CAZKGX01. Next base: position 4,646 of record CAZKGX010000021.1, on the reverse strand, counting down.
CGGGATCTTTTTCAGAGAAAATAAGCTTGGCCTCCTTTGGAATAGCGGTAATGATAGTAACAGAAAGGCGCTGACCAATGAATTTGCGGAGCTCTTCAAGGATCTTGTCCTTATCTGCATCATTGACGCGAGGGTAGTGCTCGGCCTTCAACTGTGAAGCAGGGAGGAAGCCCTGAATACCTTGCCATTCAATAATAAGACCACCCTTATTGGCCTCGCGGACAGGAAGGTCGAGGGTGCGCTTTTCAGCGATAGCCTGCTCAGCTTCAGCCCAGATGAGGGCCTGACGAGCCTCCTTGAGGGAAAGTTCGATATAGCCACGCTCACCATTGAGGTCGACAATCTTGGCGGCAACAGTGTCGCCTGGATTGATCTTTTTAATAATATCGCGGGCAGTGATGTATTCACGGCCGAAAATCAAACCGGTACCAAATGGTGACAAGTCGACGTAAACGCCGGTCTTATCATTCGCAACAACCTTACCTTCGACGGTGTCACCGACTGAAGGAGGGGTGGCTGATTTGGTTGCCATCTCATGCATAGGACCTTCCTTGACGGGCTGACCATCAAGAGAAGTGACGGTATTGATATCGTCCTTCTTGGCGCCTACGCGCTTTTTCTTTGGAGTGGCATCTGCTGCACCAGTGCTTGCATCGTCGCTTGCGGCGCTTGCAGCGGCTGGAGCCTTTGCCTTTGAGGTCTTGGTGACCTCTTTCTTGCTCACTTCTTCAGCTTCAGCTTTTGCAGCTGGAGCGGCCTCGGTTGCAACTGCTTTCTTTGAAGTCTCTGCTTCATCGGCAGTGGCCAAGGTCTTCTTTTTAAAACTAAAAATAGCCATGTGTATGACATTCGATCCATGTGCTCTTGTGTGAAATGCGGAACGATATGCGATGCATTTCTCTACAGAGAGGAATGGGGTGACGAATGACGAGTAATCCGTCTTAATTAATAAGAGGCATATATATGTGCATAGAGCTCATAAAATAGCCACATAAAAGGCATAACGGAATATGCCTCGTACCACAGTAAAGTATACGAAAAATGGCTCTTTGTAAAGGTGCCAAAATTAATGGTTCTGGTATAATAGCCGCATGATTGTCACTTATCATGGTGCGGAGTTTTTCAAATTGCAACTTGGCGATACTGTTATAGCTCTCAATCCTATCTCAAAAGACTCAAAATTAAAGGGTGCGCGCTTTGGTGCGGACGTGGCTTTGATCTCTTTGAATCATGCTGATATGAATGGTACCGACGTGGTTACCTTCGGCGAGAAAAAGCCGTTCATTATTTCTTCACCCGGTGAATATGAAGTAAAAGACATCTTTGTTCGGGGCTTTAAGAGCGATTCTAAGTACGGCGGCAGTGATCGTATCAATACTATTTATAGTTTCAATTTCGATGGTATCAACATTTGCTATCTCGGCGCCCTTGGTGACGGTGGTCTGCCCGCTGAGGCCGATGAAGCTATTGATGAAGTAGACATTCTTTTTGTACCCATTGGCGGACAGGGTGTGCTTTCTGCTGCTGCCGCTGCCAAGCTTGCGGTCAAAATCGAGCCGAAGCTCATTATTCCAATGCATTATGGCGATGTTGGTGATGATGGTGCTCTGAAGCAGTTTTTGAAGGAGAGCGGTGAGGGAAATGTCGCCCCTGTGGATAAGTTGACCTTGGAGCGCAAGGGCCTCGATGGAAAGCAGGGTGATGTGGTGGTGCTTGATATTGCCTCATAACAAGCGGTGCAGTTTTTCTCCGATGCAGCCTACACTCAATAAAAGCAGCAATTTCATGGGCTGGATTCAAAGCAAACCGGAAGCATATCGGAAGCGTTTTTCTTTTTTCGTGGCGCTTGGCATTACCGGAATTATTTTTATTTTTTGGCTCATTTCGATCAGGCTCTACTTCAAGGAGCAGTCAATGAGTGAAGCGGCCATAAGGGCGAGAGAAGAAGGCAGCGTTTCTTCACATATTGAAGCATCGGCCAGTCGCTTCGAAGTATCACCTATAAAATCACTTATAAGCGATATAAAAGAAGGGTTCAACGCTTTGAGTGAATTAAGAGAGCCAGAGCAGAGTCCTCAGTAAGCGTTGGTGTGATACTATATTTTGCACAGAATTAAGAGACGATATACCATAGAGCAACAATCCCATGGCAGATACTAATGATAAAAAAGAAAAGAAAGGGAAAGGTGGCGAGCCAGAGGCTGCGCCGCTTACCGTTGGTGGCACGCGCATTTCAGTGGTGCCGCAGAACATTACCGAGGAAATGCGCAAGTCATATCTTGACTATGCCATGTCGGTTATCACTTCACGTGCTTTGCCTGATGTGCGCGATGGTTTGAAGCCGGTGCATCGCCGCATTCTTTTTGCTATGCATGAGATCGGTCTTACCGCTGGGGCAAAGACGCGTAAGTCTGCAAAGATTGTCGGTGATGTGACCGGTAACTATCACCCGCACGGTGACGTTGCCGTGTATGAATCATTGGTCAAATTGATCCAGCCATTTTCTATTCGCTATCCGCTTGCTATTGGCCAAGGTAACTTTGGTT
>CAZKGX010000021.1:0-2090 GCA_964552645.1 uncultured Candidatus Saccharibacteria bacterium | reverse complement strand
CGTTATACCGAGGCAAAAATGTCGCGCACTGCCATGGATATGCTCCGTGATATTGATCGTGATACCGTTGATTTCCGTCCCAACTATGAAAATACCCGAAAGGAGCCTACTGTTTTGCCGGCTGCTGTGCCAAACCTCCTTCTCAACGGGACACTTGGTATTGCCGTCGGTATGGCTACCAACATCCCTCCGCATAACCTCAATGAAGTGGTAGATGCGACCAATCACCTTATCGAACACCCTGATGCAACCACTGAGGACTTGTTGCAATTTATTAAGGGCCCTGATTTTCCTACGGGCGCTGTGGTGTACGGTGAAAAAGACATGCACCATGCCTATACGACTGGCCGTGGCGGCATGGTCTGTCGTGGTGAAGCTGAAATTGTCGAGAACAAAGCGGGTAATTTCCAAATTGTCATTACCTCTATTCCATATCGCGTCAACAAGTCTGATCTCATTATGAAGATTGCTGAGCTTGTCTCAGAAAAGAAAATCGAAGGCATAAAAGGCATTCGCGATGAATCAACCGACGATATTCGTATTGTGATTGATCTGAAGCAGGGAAGTTATCCGCAGAATGTGCTTAACTTCCTCTATAAGCACACCCAGCTTGAGGAAACCTTCCACTTGAATATGGTCGCCCTCGTTGATGGTGTGCCGCTTACGCTTTCATTGAAATCAGTGCTCGAAGAGTTCGTGAAGCATCGTCAGACGGTGGTCCGTCGCCGCACCGAATATGATTTGCGCAAAGCGGAAGAGCGCGAGCACATTTTGCTCGGTCTTTCAAAGGCCCTCGATTTCATTGATGAAATCATTCAGATCATAAAGAAATCAAAGGACACACCTGAGGCACATGCAAACCTCATGAAGCGTTTCAAGTTCAGTCCTATTCAGGCCACCGCTATTCTTGAAATGAAATTGCAGCGCCTCGCTGGCCTCGAGCGCAAGAAAATTGAAGATGAACTCAAGATGGTGCAGCTTCTTATCTCGCAGCTCAAGGATATTCTTTCAAGTGCAAAGAAAATCCTCGGCGTGGTCAAGACCGAGCTCGGCGATATGAAGCTCAAATACGGCGATGAGCGCAAGACACGCGTCATTAAGGGTGCGGTCAAAGACATGAAGCCAGAAGACATGATTCCTGACACTGATTCTGTGCTCGTGCTCACTTCTGGTGGCTACATTAAGCGCACCGATCCTTCTGAATATCGCAAGCAGAAGCGTGGCGGTGTCGGTGTCGTTGATCTCGACACCAAAGAAGAGGATTTTATTACCCATATTATCAATGCCAATGCGCATGCCGATATGCTCTTCTTTACCAATAAGGGCAAAGCCTTCCAGATAAAGATGTATGAAATTCCTGAAGGAAAGCGCGCTACCCGTGGTAAGTCGGTTGCCAACTTCCTCGCCCTTGCTGACGATGAGCGCATCACCTCTATTTTGCCAATGTCAAAAGAGGCAAAGTCACAGGACGGTCTCTCACTCTTTATGGTGACTCGCAATGGTACTGGCAAGAAAGTGGCCGCTGAATCATTCCATGATGTGCGCCGCTCTGGCCTTGTGGCTATTAGCCTGGAGCCAGGCGATGCTCTGGTCTCGGTAAGCTTTGTTGAAAAGGGTGATGAAATGATTGTCGCTACTGCTGAAGGCCAATCTATCCGTTTTGATGAGGCCGATGTCCGTGAAATGGGTCGCGCTGCTGCCGGCGTACGCGCCATTAAGCTTGATAAGGGCGATGTTGTCATCGGCGCCGATGTTATCAAGGCTGCGCAGACCAAGAAGGGCGCTACCAAGGCTTTACTCCTTGTCGTCATGGAGAATGGCTATGGCAAACAAACCGAAATTAGCGAATATAAGACGCAAAACCGCGGCGGTTCCGGCATTAAGACCGCCAAAGTGACCGATAAGACCGGCAAGGTCATCGCTTCTCGCGTGGTATGGGCCGATGAGACCGGCGATATGGGCGAGCTCGTCACCATTTCAAAGAAGAGTCAGGTCATTCGTGTGGAAATCAAAGAAATTCCATCACTTGGTCGTCAAACCCAGGGTGTACGCATTATGAAGTTGCGCCCAGGCGATAGTATTGCGAGCGC
>CAZKGX010000020.1:0-11409 GCA_964552645.1 uncultured Candidatus Saccharibacteria bacterium | reverse complement strand
TTATAATTGATGAATGTTTTCCAACCCTCAAGCCAATGTGTTTGAGATGAAGCTTCCGTTGTCGGCCAATGTGGCTGATTTCGGTGCGGGTACGGGTGCCTATAGCCTGGCGGCGGCAAAGATTGTTGGCGGGCGCGGGCGTGTTTATGCTATCGATGTAAATCGAGATATTTTGACGCGCTTGGCAAAGGATGCGCATGCGGCGCATTTGAGCAATATTGAGGTGGTGGCAGGAAATGCGGAGAAGCTCGGCGGGACGCATTTGCGCGATGCTTCAGTGGAGGCCGTCATTATGGCGAATGTGCTCTTTCAGGCCACAGATAAGCAGGGCATGCTCATGGAGGCGAAGCGTATTTTGAAGCCAGGTGGGTCCATCTATGTGGTGGATTGGAAGGATTCATATGGAGGTATTGGACCGCAGCCGGCCGATGTGCTGAGTGATTTTGCGGCGCGGCGCATGTTGGAGCGAGCCGGGTGGGTGTACGATCGCTCATTCGGAGCGGGGGATCATCATTATGGTTTGGTCTATAAGAAGGCGGCATAGTCTGTTATACTGCATGCATATATTTCATATTAATTTCAGATTTTTTTCATAAACTCTTTATTTAATTTTCATGAAAACTTTTCAATTAGTACTGCTCCTCGTCTTCGGTCTCTTTTTTGTGGGAGCTTTGATTATGTTTGCGGTATTAAAAGGCGATAGCGCTTCGACCTTGCCGCCAATCACAGTCTGGGGTACGTTGCCGGCAAGTACGTTCAATAATGTATTGGATAAAGCCCGTCAAGACGCGGAGCTTGCCGCACAGGTGAAGGATTTACAGATTACCTATGTTGAGAAGCGCGATAGCGATTTTGATCGTGAATTCATAGAGGCATTGGCGGATGGAAAAGGACCAGATGCCGTGATTATTACGCAAGATATGCTTCTGCGTCATAAAAATAAGTTCTATCCGATTTTGCCAACCAGTTTGTCTACACGCACCTTCAAAGATTCCTTCATACCAATTTCAGGATTATTTCAGGATAATACTGCCACCTACGCTCTACCACTTTTCGTTGATCCTTTGGTTATGTATTGGAATGTGGATATGTTCAATAATGCAGGCTACGCTCGACCGCCAAAAGGATGGGTTGAATTACCTGACCTAGCTCTTTCCATGTCGAAGCGTGATACGAGTGGCAATATTACTAAGAGCGCTGTGGCCTTAGGTGAATTTTCAAATATAAATAATGCAAAAGAGATACTCTCGACTTTGTTCCTGCAAGTTGGCGCGCCCATTATTGGCTATGGAAGTGACGGCCGTTTGAGAAGCGGTCTCAATGCTGGCAAGGTGGATGCAAATAATGCTCCATTTAGCCCTGCTCCGACTGCTAGTGATGAGATGAATGCATACAGTGAACCTACAGACGGACTTACTCTAAGTCCGGCGGCATCGGCTTTGCGTTTTTATACCGATTTTGCCAATCCAGCCAAAAAAGTCTATTCCTGGAATCATGCGCTGGCACGATCTCGTGATCGTTTTGCTTCGGGTGATCTTGCTATTTATTTTGGATATGCAAGCGAGAAGCCTTTATTGCAGGCAAAGAATCCATCAATCAGCTTTGATGTGGCTATGATGCCGCAAATTTCAAATGCGACCTCTCGTTTGACCTACGGTAAGCTGTACGGTTTTGCCATTCAAGCAAGAAGCCCAAATGTTGTGGGTGCTTATAATATTGGAACATTGCTTTCGAGTCCACGCTTCTCAGCCTACTTTGCTAAATACTTTAATGCAGCGCCGGCACGTATAGACGCTTTGGCATATGGCTATGTGTTAAATACAGGGGTGGCAGCAGATTTGGCTGAGAATCCAGAAGATCCAGGTCGTCTTGCTCGCGCCGCAGATCAGGAAATATTCAATCAGGCTGCTATCTCTGCTCGTGGTTGGCTTGATCCTGATCGTGCGCAAAGCGATTCTGTGTTTAGAACTATGGTGGAAAATGTCATTTCCGGACAGTATTCTGTGGCAAATGCTGTGAGTACCGCAGAGTCAACGTTAAGTAGCATTATCCAATCAATACGCTAAGGCATATCTATGTTTACTTTATTTTCATCAAAGAGCAGTTTTCCTGCATTACTACAGACCTTAAGAAAGGGAAGTGCTGCCATTGCTTTTGTATTGGTGCTTCTTTCGACCCTGTCGCTCCCTAGTGTTGCTTTTGCTGGCTGTGCAAATCCTCTTGGTCCAGGGGAGAGGCAAGGTATATTTAGCGGATACCTTATTGTGTGCAATGGCACGAAGGATTGTCCATGCACCTTTGCTGATTTTATTACCTTAGGTGAGCGCATTGTCCGCTTTTTCCTCTATTTGGCCATACCTGTTGCTACGCTGGCCATAATGTATACAGGTTTTCAGTACATCACCGCACAATCTGCTGATGTGAAAGGCGATGCAAAAAAGCGTTTTGCCAATATCGGGTGGGGCCTATTGTGGATCTGTCTGGCATGGCTTGTGGTATATACTATTTTGCAGACGTTCCTCAATCAGGATGACTATCCAATCTTGAATAATGCAAACTCTGAGATCCGGTTTTAATTATTTATGGACATTACAATCACATGTTGTTTCTAAAAAAAGAAGCCTTACAAAAAGTGGTGGCAATGATGGGGGCAAGTATCATCAGTGGGTATTTGCTGCTTGGAATAACCCCGACTGCCGTGCAGATGAGCCTTTCTTTTTTGCCCACCAAGGGATCTGATAAGGCTACGGTAACTGCGTATGCAACACAGACTACAATTGCGTATGCAGAGACATTACCACCGGGTACCCAAACAGGTAGTACCAATACCACCGTTCCTCCAGGAACAGGTTCATCTGGCGCCACCGATACGAAGATTTCCTTCAAAAATCCATTGAAGTTCAATAGTGTAGAATTGCTCCTCACCGCTTTGACACAATGGGCTATACGTATCGGCACCCTCATAGCCATCTTCTTCTTTATTTTGGCTGGCTTCAAATATGTGACTGCTCTTGGTGATGAGTCAAAACTGAAAGATGCGAAGCGCTCTTTGTGGAATGCCGCTATCGGTACGGCCATTTTGGTCGGCGCCGATGTTATAATGACCATAGTCCGCAATACATTGGAGTCAATAAAGGCTCCGTAAGCTATGAGGAAGGCTGATTTTAGCTATAATTTTTCTTATAATGTTTCATATATCTCTGCACTCATTTCGTGAATTTGCTTATTCAATGATACAGGTGGCCAATAACCTCATTCCTCTTATCATTGGTTTGGCATTTGTGTATTTCCTCTATGGGGTAATGCTATACGTTGGCACTGCAGGGAGTGAGGCAAAAAAAACCGTGGGGAAAGAGGTGATTATATCTGGTATTATTGGTTTGGCTGTAATGATCGCTATGTGGGGCATTGTTCTTGCTGTACGCACCTTTTTCTTCGGTTCTGTTATATAGGTCGTGCTATCCACATATACATTGTCTAATTCCCTCTATGAATGGTAAAATATGGGTAAACAGTAATTAAGCTGTAGAATTTATTTATAATTTAATTCATTTCAAATGAAGAAAGTATCAGCAGTAGCAGCGGTTTGGGCCTTGCCTCTTATTGCGGCAGCTCAGAGTATTAACTCATCGTATCTTGAAAGTATTAGAGATACTGCACAGAATGTCTTGAATTGGGCAATTCCATTCTTGATTGGTTTGGCTTTCGTATGGTTCTTGTATAACGTATTTGCATACATTATCAAGACAGACCCAGATGGTAAGGAGGGTGCTCGCAAGCAGATGATTTACGGTATTATCGGTCTTGCAATCATGATTGCTGCATGGGGTCTTGTAAAGATTGTCGTCCAATTCTTCGGTGTTGGTGGTACAACAAATGTTCCACAGGTCCCAAGCATTCCTGGTGGCGGATTCTAGTTTTTCCACTCATTTAGACAATGACCACCGATCAGCTCATACAAAAGATAAGCTATAACGTGGTGAATCCCTTAATCGCCCTCATGTTCGTGGGGGCGGTTTTGGTGTTTCTATGGGGTGTGATGCGCTACATTCGCGGCGCCGACGATGAGACGGAGCGTCAAACGGGGCAGCGCCACATGATTTACGGCGTGGTCGGGCTTGTTATTATGCTTTCGGCCGTGGCCATCGTGAATCTTATAAAGAATTTCCTTGGGGTTCATTAGAGAAAGTATGGAACAATGGAAGTATGTAGGTATGGAAAGAAGGTAAAAGGGGAAAAGTCAGAATAGGACAAGCACGGGGCAATATAATACAGACAAAAGAAAACAGGGACTCCCGAAAGGGCGTCCCTGTTGTCGTGCAGACCAGCGCCGTGGCGCGGGTCGAAAGAGCTAAGAACTGAAGAGCGAGAAGTCAAGCAAGGTCGCCTACCTCCTCTTTCGAGCGCACGGCCTTTAGGGCCGTTTATGCTCGTAGAGGAGGTAAACGATGCTGTTCGACGGACTCACACCATTCGGGGTGGCCGTCGAGCTGTAGAGCAATGCTCCGGTGAGCACTGCTGTGCCGTCGCGCCTGTGCGCAATAGCGCTGGCAGTCCTGAGACCTTCGTTGATGGCGTGTGGCCAATCGAAGGAGCTCAGGATGTTCGTGCTATGCGGTTCGATAGGGCGCCAGAGGCTCGCCCCATTCGTGAGGCCGCCCTGGGTGTATGAACCCCAGGTGGCGTTACCTTCCAAGACAAACGAACCGGGCACTGCGCCAAGATCGCCTGGGTAAAAGAGCGATTTGCCGGCTCCATCCCACTGATGGATCTGGACCACGATGGCGCTATTCACGCGCACCGAGACCGTGCCGTTGTCGAAGTGGGACTTAAGATTGCCAGCAGTATCGAAGGGCACAATGTACCCCACACGCTGCTGGCCCTTGCTGTCGAACGACGTGGGCCTCTCGAGCGACTGCCGCTCCCGTTCGGCCCACGCTTCTGCAACCACCTTGCCATGAATGTCGTTGTAGCCACCCATAAAGGCGCCGCTGATCGGAGACCAGAAGTACCAGAGGGTGAAGCCGAATAGGGCGAGGACGAAGATCCAGAATCCCACCGCGATGCGGTGGCGTTTCTTCTTGTCTTTGTCCTTGTCTTTGCTACCATCCTTCGCTTTTTCAGGGGCGGGGGTGGTGGAAGCACCACCGGATGGTGTTGTGGCCACCGATGTACCCGCACGAGCCTTTCGGTCGTCACGAGCATTAAGGTAGGCCATCAGGGCAAAGAATAGTACCGCGATGACCAGACAGGTAATTGCCCAATACATAGTCTTCCTTACAAGCTACTGAATTAAGGGGTTTGGTTCGGATCAACTTGCACCAGTGGTTGCCCACCAATGATAGTGACCTTGGTGTCCTTGAAGCCTTCTCCGAGGACTGAAGCAGCAGCCACATTGGCAGGGAGGCGATTAAGCAACCCTACCCGTGTCTCCAGCACTTCATTCGCCGCCTTACCCTTTGACCTGATACCAGCCGCATCACCCTCTGCTTCGAGGGTCTTTGCTTGTTTGCTTTGCAGGGCCTGCCAGACCTTGTCTTCAGGATTAACCACCCGAATGATCTGTGCCCCTGTCAGCTTTTGGCCGATAAGAGCAATGATTCCCTCATTCCGCGGTTGAATCTGATCGAACGGAATGAGTGCAAGATCTAACTCAGGATCCAGCACGTGGTTAAGGATCTTCGCAAATTCGAAGAATACCTTCCCTGGTGTAGGATTCGATGGTGTTCCTTGAGGTTGGCTTGTCCTCCGTCCTTTCGTGTCTGTTTCCACCAAGAGCTCGTCAACCTTTTGTGCCTGAACGTACTCAAGAAGGTACTTGGTCAAGTACCCAACTAGCACCAAATACCAACTGTCTTGGCGGACCAGGGAATTGTGGGCATTGACCGTTTCCGTATTGAAGATGAGCTCGATGGTCACCCTCGCATTGTCTTGCGTTACCGCTGGAACTCGGAGGAAGTACGACGTGGCCGCAAGTTTGAGTATGTAAACACTCTCTTTGCGTGCACGGTCCTTATACTCACTGCCACCAGCCGCCTGTTCCAACTCGATCCAACTGAAGTTATACCAATGGACCCGGTAGAACGGCGGCAGCGCCCATCCGAAAGGCATGGCCCCTCGGATTTTATCCAAGAATACCGTTAGCCCACCAATGGTGTCGCGTCTATTTTGGTAGGAGATCACATCTCCCACCTCAACATCGACGTACGGGCTACCAGACTGCGAACGTCTGGCATTGATTCGAAGACAGTCATCCTTTGTCGCCACCCAGTATCCCGGGTAGTTGATGCGGAATGACATATCGCTCTGACCGACTTCAATCCCGACTACGGTGCCAAGTGGTACCGTGTAGAAGCCTAGCCATTGCCGGTCTTTATGACCAAGCCAGCGGCCGAGGTAGAGCAGACCAACGAAAAACACTGCACCAGCCATGGTCCAAACCACCCAACTAATGATTGTCATATTCATGTCAACGAGCCTTTCCTTGTGATTTTTGGCTCCATACAGCTTCGCCCAACGGGGCAATGCCTTATGAAGCACTGTTTCTCAATCTTGTACAATAATAGCACACTTTTATATAAAAGTCAAGCATACGGCTCTATTAAGCCGTAAAAGTCAAAAAAACCTCAAAGATATAAAAAAGCCCTCTATCGAGGTTCACATCCCGGTATTTCATTGTTCAAATCTCTAGTGGGCGGGGAGGGACTTGGTCACAAATCATTTCCTCGCCGTCGCTCGGAAATGTTCGCGACCCCGGCTCGCGGCCTCGCGTGCTCGCTCGGCAGCGATCCGCCTTTCAGGTTCCAATTCAAATATATACAGCAAATAGTTCTAGTGGGCGGGGAGGGACTTGAACCCTCAAGCCTTTCGGCACTTGCTCCTAAGGCAAGCGTGTCTGCCATTCCACCACCCGCCCATATATAGATGTACCAAGAAACACACCCGACTCCCACAACATCGATAACTAACCGAGTGCATCCAGTAGGATTCGAACCTACGACCAACCGCTTAAGAGGCGGATGCTCTACCAACTGAGCTATGGATGCGTCACAAAAATATATCAGAAAAAAGCCGTCGCCGCAACAGCGGCACACGGCCGCCCCAAAAGCCGCCCAAAAAGCCACCACCAAAAGAGGCTATCTAACCCTTCCTTTCGTCCGCCCCTGCGCCGCACGCCTTTCAAGTAAAACTTCAGCCACGCCGACCAAAATGCCCGCGATTGGCATTGCCCAAAGCATAATCAGCACGCTATAAATGCACAGTGACCAGAGGGCGCTGCCATAGGCAAAGCCGGCCAAAGCGTAGAGCATGACATCAAGGGCCAGCCCGCACAGGAAGCCGCGCAATGCAGCACTAAAAAACGTCATAGTCATAGTGCCCGGGGAGGGAATCGAACCCTCATGCATGAAGCCGCCGATTTTAAGTCGACTGCGTATACCAGTTCCGCCACCCGGGCATATTTCAACTCGCATCGCACCGCATTTTCATATGTACCTTCGAAGCAGGAGGCGTAGGCCGGGATCGAACCGGCGCATAGCGGTTTTGCAGACCGCCGCGTTGACCAACTTCGCCACTACGCCTTCGTGCTGATCATATCAAAAAAGACGCGATTCGTCATTTCGCGCGTCTTTCTTTCGTCCTATCTTAACTTCGTCCCGCCCGATTTTTCCTTCCATACTTACATACCTACATACTTTCACACTTTCCTTTTACTTTCCCTGTGTGAGCTCATCGATGCGCTGGCGATAGTGTTCGCCCACGTCCACTTCAAAATTGTAAATATAGTTGCGGCCGATGCGAGCATGATCGCGGGTGTATTCAAGAAATTCGCGCTCCTTGCGCTGTAAGAATTCGAGCACAGCGGGCTCTTTCTCGCGGGGTAAGGTAGTGAAAAGCACGGTGGCGCGGCTGCTCTTTGGGTGAAGGCGCACTCCGGTAATAGTAATGAGTGAGGCGCCATTTGATTCGCGCTGCACAAATTGAGCCGCTACTTCGCGGATCAGTTCGGCTGCGGTTTGGTCTTTGCGTGAGAGGGTCTCCATAAAAGAGAAAGTAAAAAGTAAAAGGTAAAAGGTAAAAAGTAAAGAGTGTGGAAAAAGTGGCGTGAGAGGGGCCGCGTGGGCAACGTGGGCAGGGCCAGCCTTGGCCTTATGCGGCCGCACCGCCCAAGGTGCTCTTCTCGACCATGTGGACGCATTCAATAGTGTCGCCCGGGGCGATTTCGACCTTTGATTCGATCATGGTGCCAAATTCAGTGTCCTTCTTGGCTTCATCGACGCGCTGCTTTTGCTGCTGGAGCTCGCGGATTTTGCCTTTGCCAAGCTCGGTGCCGCGGCGCATGATACGCACCTCTTCGCCATTGCGAATGAGACCTTCGAGCACGCGACCGCCCATGATTTGCTTATCCTTGACCTTGCTAAACAATTTGAGGATTTTGCCGGTGCCGGCAATCTGCTCCACCATAATGCGCGGCGTTCGCTCTTTGACCATAGCCTCAAGCCATTCAATCAATTTATAAATAATATCAAATGTTTCGATGCGAATGTGCATGCGCTCAGCGGCAATAGCAGCCTGCGGATCAATAGCGACATTGAAGCCGACCAGGACGGAGCCGCCCTCAATAGAAGCGGTCTTTACATCTGATTCAGAAATATTGCCAATGCCGGCAAAGAGGGTGCGGAGGCGAACATTGGCGGTGCCGACAGCGGCGAGCTCGTATTGAAGGGCTTCAAGGCTGCCAGCCGCATCAGCTTTCAATATAAAAGGAATGACAGTGCATGGCTCGCCTTCAGGGGTGATAGCTTGCGCGCCGGTATAGCCGCCATTGTATGCACCTTGCCCACCATGCATGCCTTGCCCACCTGCCTGCGCTCCACCATGTGTACCCACTTTGGCAGGTGCAACTGGCATATCGGGCACAATGCTGCAGACCGCCGCCTTTTCAAGGGCATCGCGCTTGCTATTGCATGAGGTAAAGGTTGCGCCTACGCGCGGCATATCGCTCCAGCCTGACAAGCGCACCGGCGTCGAGAAGGTGGCGCTTTCAAGGCGCCCGCCCTCAACACGCTCAATAGCGCGCACCGGACACACTGCTTTTTCGGACACGACGCAGGAATTCGGCAAAAGGGTGCCTTCCTTAATAACGACGACAGCAGAAATACCTTTACGCATATCGCGATGCGCTTCGACGACAATGCCAGAAGCGGGCAGGGCAGTATTGGCACGCGATTCATTCATATCAGCCACGAGCAATATAGTGTCGAGCAATTCAGGGATATTGAGGCCGCTCTTGGCAGAAATAGCTACCCATGGCACGTCGCCACCGTAGCCTTCAACATAGATTTCATTTTCGGCTAGGCTTTGCTTTACACGCTCAACATCGGCCTTCGGTGAGTCCATTTTTGTAATGGCCACAATATACGGCACCTTGCTGGCCTGAATGCATTGATAGGCTTCGAGTGTCTGCGGCTTCACGCCTTCTTCTCCAGAGACAATAAGAATGCCGATATCAGCAAGGTTGGCGCCGCGCTGGCGAATACCCTTGAACGAAGCGTGACCAGGCGTGTCAATAAAGGTAATGCGACGGACGTTTTCGACGCCATCAGCGTTTTTCGCTTTATGGATTACTTCATAGGCAGCGACGTGTTGGGTAATGCCACCGGCTTCACGGTCGACAGTATTGGTTTTGCGAATGTAGTCGAGGAGGGTGGATTTGCCATGGTCAATGTGACCCATGATGGCAACGATAGGAGGGCGCACGACAATATTGCTCGCTACATTTTGTGCGCTCTTGGCTGCGGCTTTGGCTTTTGCTGTAGCGCTTGTCTTTTGTGGGGCAGGGATAGGGGCAATAGCTGCGGCTGTGGCCGGTGTTGCTGCAACCGAGGCAGCGCTTTTTGAAGCGGCCTTTGCTGGCGCCTTGCGAGGAGTAGTATTCTTTTTTGGAGCAAGAGGGTTCATTTTTGAGGGGCGATAGCAAAGGCGTCACTTATGACGCTTTTTCTGGACGCTGTACGGCCGATTCCACACACAATACCTTATTTTTGGCTTTTTGGGAAGATGTTAGCGGGCGGCGCTGGCTGTTCCGGCTGCATTGGAAAGGCTCTTTTTGGCCTCCATCAAAGACTCCATTTCTTCGGGGGTCAATTCGCGATCAGCATTGAATTTTTTGATAGGCTTACAAAACACAGATACGCGCTCACGCACCGTAATAGTCGAAATGATAATGCCATTGCCTTCTTCAGAAAGTTCGGTCAGAGCAAAGCTTTGTAGGCCGCCCGTGGCGGTGCCTTGGAATGCATTGAAGCGCACAAGACCAATGCCGCGCACGCCCTGGCGCAAACGTCGCTCCACATCGGTGAGATAGGTGCGCATGTCTTTTTTGAAGGCCTGCTCTTCTTTGAGGCCCGCTTCGATGGCGCGTATTGAATGTTCAAGAGAGGCGCCATTTTCACCGCGAGTGAGCAGGGTAATACGACGCGACATATTGAGCATCATGCCAATCAGAATAAGGCACACAATAAGGAGCACAAGAGTGAGCCAGTCATTGGTGAGGAGATGATACCAATAGGCAGATGTCATCATTTGATCCATGGGCATATCATACTGCCTTTTTATAAAAAATACATGGATATTGCGCTTATATATGGTATATTCATCACATGGTTTGGAGCTTCATGTCAAAAATAGCAGGCAAAGGGGCGGGCACACAGGTCCACGCTCCGCATATTAAGGTGTATCTTGATCATGCGGCTATGACACCTATCGATCCGGCTGTGGCCTCTGCGGTCAAAGCAGCTGAAAAGCATTTTTGGATGAATCCTTCTTCTATTCATCAAGGCGGCGTGGCCTCGCGCAAAGCAGTTGATGTTGCCCGAGCGCGCATAGCAGCATGCATCAATGCGCATCCGCAGGAATTGTATTTCACTGGCTCAGGCACGGAGGCAAATAATCTCGCCCTGCAGGGCATTGTCCAGCAATTTCACCATGACCGTCGCGGTCCGCATCGCGGCACCACCGCGCCGGACATGCCTTTGCCGCACATTCTCATTTCTCGCATTGAGCATCCTTCTATTCGGAGCACGGTTGCCGCTCTGGCCGAGCAAGGGCTGATTACTTTTTCAGAATGCAAAGTCAATCACGATGGAAAAGTCGATCTCGACGCTCTGACCGAGTACATTCTCCCTGAGACTATTCTTGTTTCCGTTATGTTGGCCAATAATGAGACGGGTGTCATTCAGCCCGTTCGTGATATTGCCAAAATAGTGCGTCATGCGCGCAAGCTGCGCAGCGATGCTGCGACTGCTGCCGCGACTTCCACAGGGACTGTCGGTGCGACTGCGGCTGCAAATGCAGCCACTCCTATGCCGCTCTATCTACATACCGATGCATCGCAAGCAGCCGAATACA